>NZ_BQXN01000009.1:0-76948 GCF_045862745.1 Furfurilactobacillus entadae
TGTTAGATACGCTTCAACAGCAATGATTTTAGTTTCAATAGAAATTTTAGTCATAAGAAAACCCCGAAAGTTTGTTTCAACTTTCGGGGTAAAGGTCACCTTTACTAACTTTTTCCTTGATATTGATACTTTGAGGTTTTATTTTCTAATGCTCTTTTAGCCGTTTAATCCACCGAAACTTTGCCGGCCTTACGAGGTGGTTTCCTCGTTAAAATAGCACTTCATCACCATTTTGCTCAGTAATGGCCATCTGAGATGGTAATCATCACTTTCCATGCGTTACCTACTGGTTTCACAATTGTACTCATTTTCAGTCTAATCTTGATCCTCGATTTGAATTCGTAGATCTTTTGGAAAATAATAATTACCCTCGTACCACAGCAGGCCACTTAGTATCAGTGTAATCATCGAAAATGTTGGCACATCCAAACGATTACTATCCTGTATATAGCCCATGAACGATATAAAACAAATAATTAAAAAGACTAAAGCACCAATTGCGTACCCTTTATATGTCTCTACGTCTTCCACTTGATTAGTGGCAGCAACCACACATTTAACTTTAGTAGTGGCAGGCAGTATCGAAACGTTAAACTTCCTTTTGATTAAATTTTGGATATAAAAATACAGTATAAAATGAATGGCAATAACTAAAACTAAAACGAGGACTATCAAGGCATAGCCTTCGAGCATATTGTTAGCGACAATTTTTTGAGAAAACAATAGCGTAAACAACGCAAAGGGCGCTATTCCCCCGCCACCTTCTCGTCCAGCCTTTGATTTCCAGTCAGTTTGATGCAGCATTTTTTTAGCTTGCTCTTCACGATCAATCGAAAACATATATGCTGTATGCGGGAAAAACCAAACAAATCCCGGCAGAAATAATAAAAAGAACCGGTCAAAGGGATTAATCACATAAAGGTTTTTGCCATCATCTAAAACCCGGAACGTTATCCATGGCATTAGATAACCAAAATCTATAGCTGCTTCTGACTTTAAATATTTAACTTTATTATTTTCGTTATTAAGTGTCTGCATCTTAAACTCCTAGTATCTTCAACGAATCGCTTCTAAATCAGCCTGGTTCTAAGCAACCTTAATTAAAAAAGTTTTGATCAGGCTATAATCCTTCGGAAGGCATGCAGTTCTCATAATCAAAGAACACCATTTTGTCTGCCATTAAAAAACACTTTTTTACACTTACTCTTGTTATGCTTTTTTTGAGTCAGCTGCGCTCTCTACGTTTCCCTGATGCTTTAAAATTTCACCTTTGTTCTCTGAATGCCACTTTTCAAACACTTCTTCTAATCGCGCTTCATCATCGCTTACATAACCCTTATGAATCACTTTATCCACGTCACTATCATTAAAGTAGTACACGTTTTCTACATCCAAGCCTTCTGGTACCGCACAACTTGCATAGTCAAAATAAACATTTTGCTCATTCTGTTCTACAATTGTGCCGCGTGCCAAGACCATTAATGGTTTGGTTCCACCTTTTAAATAAACAACCGTTCCGAGTGCTAGCATGACCATTTCCTCCTAATTATCTTCCAAACGAAAATCATCAAATACAGGCAGCTTGCTGACACGCAAACTGTCACTGAGTTGAACAATTAGTAATACGTTAAAAATAAGGTAAGCCAACCCACCCGTTGTAGTAAATACTCCAACCAGTGCAATAAGCATCACAAGAACGACAATGCTTAGAAAGCCGCGTGCATCCGCACCACCCATATAAGAATGCGCTTTGGTTTCAATTTTAAGAACTCACAACGTTTTCTTTTCACCATGCCATTCATTCCGACCAAAAAAACGATTAATTCTCATTTTTGTCATTCGATTACAAAGAGCAACGGTTATCCCACACATTACTAGTGCCCCGACAAACCTAATCGATGGTGATTTTGGAAAAATAGTCACATTCAAAAATAACCATATTATGAGACCACTTCCTAGAGCCAATTGAAGCCATCTATTTCCTGTTAATGCCAACATTTCGTCTTGCTGAATAAGTTCTTCCTCACCAGAATCAAGCCGATAGAGGTTATGTTTAAAGTACCAAGTTAAATCGGGAATGAAGGCCCACAGCGGGTTGGACCACATGTCAACCAGATAAAGAGTATCCCCAATCTTAATCAAAGGTAGCATTGCTTTATTAGAAACCTGGATTGGTTTATTAATAACTTGTTGCATAACACTTCTCCCACTAATTAAGTTTACTTGCACAATAACTACTTCCGTCGATATACCCAAACATTCTTTGCCAATGGTAGTTTAACGAAAGCGAATGTTATAAAGGTTACACAGGCAACTACCGTCAAACAGAATGTAAAGGTCACCACATGATTTGGAATTAATCGTGTAATTAAAATAAATTCAATTAGGGATAACCCAAGCTGATATTTAAACATGTCTGTTTCCCAAAAACTTTGTTTCGGTTGTAATCTAACAAACACCTTTTGACAGCGAGAAAATTGTTGGTTAAACCGTTGCTGAAATTTTTTATTCCAATACAGGTAGATTCCGGCGGCAATTGCACCAACCATTAATGCAACAACCACTGCAACTAAGAGGTTAAAAGCAGTCCAAAAAAATATTGCGATACTTAGTAGTAGCCCTAGTTTCACATTGAAGTTATGTAGATCCGACAAATTTGTTAGCGTTCCGTCCTCAAATTCTTTTTTATTAACCAAACGCCCTGTAGTGGTTGTTGTTTGCCATGTTAATGGAAAAAGCCACGTAAACGCGTTACTTAGAAGGTCTATAGATAATTTTGTTCCGTCCTCAAGCGTTAATATGCGCCAGATTCCGAATTGCTCAATTTCTTTTACTTCAAAAACGTCATCTTCATTTATTGTCATTTTTTTACTTGCCCTGCAAATGCGGCTGCATACGCCGCACTAGTACTTTCTTTATAATCTTTTGGTTGATCAACTTTTACCGTCTTCTTCGGTAATTTACCACCATAGGCCACTCCGTATTTTCCGGCACCTCTTCTTTTAATTTCGTTATCTTCCTCACCTGATTTTTTAAATGCATGCGGATGATCCATCATATACCCGACCTCATTAGTCACACCAATCCCTATAAGCAAAATAGATCCGCTTACAACAATTGCCGGTAATGACGCGGTAATCCCTGCCCCTGCTACAGTTAATCCCGCATCAGTAGCGGCTACATTCATCCCGTCCGTAGCTACTTCTCCTGCTACAAACTGCGCAGTTGTTTTCTCTAAGACATGTCTGCTAGGCGCCTTAGCGCCATTGTTATTCAACAAAAGACTGGTAATAAACGATAACCCTTTAGAATAAATATTTCCGTATTTTCCTGCCTTGGAAACACCGTTCAATAACTCTTCCAAGATAATATCCTTAAAGATATTAGAATCCTCTTCATGTTGAACCGCACGATGATTTACGCTTCTTACCGTTACCCGCTGATTCTTCTTTCCATGTTTAACCTTGGCCTTAGTTGTTTGTCCGAGCCCGCCCATGAAGACATTATCACCTTTATGATCTAACGACACCTTGATGTGACTCGCAACTTTGGCTGCACTATCTGACAAGTTGTTGATTCGTTGTGGGGTCCTAATTCCATTGAATTCTGCTAACCGTTGTTGTGTTTGCATGATACTGCGCTCAGAATCCTCAAGCTCAGTCAACGCTGTTGTCCGTAACCGAATGACGGTTGCCAATCCGCTCGCTTGGGTACAACCTTCGTTTCCTTTATGAATCCCCTGATCTAATTCACGGTACAGGGATTCCAATTTCTGCCGCTGTTCCTGCAAATAATCCGTATCAAGAATGGCGTCATCCCGACTATCAACGCCGCTTCGAAACATGGTAATCAGCTGCTCAAACTCCCGTGATAAATCGGTAACATTACCAGCTAACGTTTCAGCCGCATTATCGTGCACTTGGCGAACATAGATGCCCATGCTCCGCTGAGCCGCTCCCTGAAATCCCTCTGAATGAGGAACCTGGCCCATGGTCACCTTCACCCGGTTTAACTGATTGACCATGTGACGCCCCTGGGCGTGCAACTGTTGCGCGGCGTTTATGACCTGCCGCATATCAACCCTTACCATAATGATTCACCCCCTAGTGACTTTTAAACCCAATTGCGCTTGCTTGGTCGGCCGCCTGCATTTGCGTCCCAACATGACTAAACTGGCCTGTGTCGCGTTCTGCTAAACTCGCATACTGGTTAATAATTCCGTTCAACCGTTGCTCCAACTGCCCAATTTCAACAAATGGCCGGGCATTGGTCCGCCCAAGGTTTAACGGCTGTAGATGCGTTCCGGCCAAATTGGCCGCCGCGTGACCAGCTGTTCCAATATTTGCTTGTAATGCACCACGATTAACTGCGATTTTCCCCATGATCAGCACACCCTTTCTATTCCATGGCACTCTCTAAACTGCTAATTACCCGTTCAACATCGGTTGCTCGGCTTTCAAGTTCACTGATTTTTCGCTGCACAGTAGCTTTATTTTCCTTGTTCTGCTCAACGTCTCGCTTAATTGCCCGCGTCACACTGTCAAAGCGCTCATCAAACATTTGTCGCCGCTGACCACGCCAACGGCTGTCGTCTAGTCCACGGCCAAATGAGTTGGCACGACTTTCAACCTGCTCTAACGTTGCCATGGCCGCCACCATGGTTATTTTTGCATGTTTCAACCGCGTTAGCTTTCGATGTAAAGATTCTAATTGTTCATGGTGCTCCGCAATCTCTCGTCGACGCCGTGAATTACGGGCTTGTTTAGCCGCCTTTTCTTGTGCATCACTCATTAACAACATCCTCCATTGATAAATCAATTTTTTCGTAAAATGGCGGCAAAAATCGCTATCCATCTCAAACATTTCTTATCATAAATTAATAACACCTTATATTTACACATCAGTAATTAACCGTCAATCACAAAAAAATCTTTTCACAATGGCACATTTTGTTTCATGTTCGTAAAACGGTATTAAACCGGCAATTGCACTCAATTAAGACAGACAAAACTTTTTTATTTTTTCACTGATATTTGTGCTCATTATTAGTGCTAGTTACCCCCAATCTTTCCGGTCACGCTTAACACGCCTAGGCCTTTTTAGGTAGTTACCGCCATTATTATATGGAAAACAAGCGTTTATCATTTCGTGAATTTAAATACATGATCGCTCTTACAGTGCATAAAAAAAGGAAAGCCCCCATCAGGTTGGCTTTCCTTTTGATTATCAAAATTATTTCTATGACAATACTTTATGAATCAACGTCAATGGTTCAACAACTGTACCGGGCTTATCAATTGTCACGTTATCCCGAATCAACTGTTCAACTTCACTGATGTCCTCCTGATTACTATACACTGTCATCAGCGATTCACCGGCAGCAACGTCATCGCCGACCTTCTTGTTCAGCATAATGCCGACCGCATAATCCAGCTTGTCATCCTTAGTTTGGCGGCCACCACCAAGGAGCATGGCGGCGATTCCCATTTCATCCGCCTTCATGCCAGTGATAACACCGGCCGTCGTGGCCTTGATCTCAATTTGATGAGCTGCTTGTGGCATCAATTCAGGGTGTTCAATCACGTTTCCATCACCACCCTGCGCTTCGATCATGGCCCGGAATTTTTCTAGGGCGGACCCGTCATCAATCTTCGCCTGCAACTGTTGCCGTGCCGCCGCTAAGTCTGGTGCCAAGCCGGCCATCACTACCATCTGACTTCCAATCGTCAACACGAGGTCCGTCAAATCAGCGGGACCTTGCCCCTTTAGCAGGTCAATGGATTCCTTGATTTCCAGGGCGTTCCCAATGGCCAAACCGAGTGGTTGATTCATATCTGAGATGACTGCCATGGCATTCATGCCAACGCCCTTCCCGATTTCAACAAGCGCCGTTGCCAAGTTAACGGCTTCAGCTTCCGTTTTCATAAACGCACCAGAACCGGTCTTCACGTCCAAGACCAACGCGTCGGTGCCACTGGCAATCTTCTTACTCATAATGGAACCCGCAATCAACGGAATTGAATCCACGGTGTCCGTCACGTCACGCAGGGCATAAATCTTTTTATCGGCAGGCGCAATGTTCCCGGTGGCCCCCACGATGGCACAACCAACGTCACGAACCTGTTGTTTAAATGCAGCTTCACTGATTTCAACGTTTAATCCGGGAATTGCTTCCAGTTTATCCAGCGTTCCACCAGTGTGGCCCAGGCCCCGACCAGAAATCATTGGGACCGGAATTCCCATGGCTGCCACTAACGGGGCCAACGGAATGCTCGTTTTATCCCCAACCCCACCGGTTGAGTGCTTATCGACCTTCATTCCAGGAATGTCGCTTAGATCCAGCACATCGCCAGAGTGCAGCATTGCCATGGTCATAGCCGTCGTTTCTTCCTTAGTCATGCCCTTCAGGTAAATGGCCATGAGAAGCGCGCTCACTTGGTAATCCGGAATATCACCGGCTGTATATCCGTCAATAAAGAACTGAATTTGTTCCTGGCTTAATGTGCCACCGTTTCGTTTTACATCAATTACATCGACCATCCGCATGGGTTGGTTCCTCCTTTAATCTGCGTCGGGACTGCCAAACGCAAGTAATTCTGCCGCACTTTCTTGATCAATGATCAGCGTGTTGGCATATTGGGCCTGTAGCGCGCCATGAACCGCCGGCACCTTCGCCGGGTTGGCCGCCACTAAAATACTGTGTGGTTTTGTCGTCAGGTCGGTTAACGCCACCCCAATGGTGCGTTGGTCAATATCTGGTGCCACCACCTGACCGTTCACATCAATAAACCGAGAAAAGACGTCCCCGACCGCGCGTTCTTGCAACCGTTCCTGCTCCTCATGGGTGAAATACCCCAGTTTAAACAGAAGTGCTGAGTCACGGACCGTTCCCACGGTAAAGACGGCAATGCTTGCCTGTTTACCAAGTTCAATGATGTGTTTGATGTGTGTATCTTGTTCCACAAGTTCTTTGGTCTGTTGATGATCAAAAATAACCGGCAGGGGTAAATATTCAGGCAGCGTGTGAAACGCATTCGCAAACGTATTGACACTTTCAAATGCGTAATTATTACTTTGCGTGTTGGCAACGCTCCCCTTCATTTGGACGACCTGCACGCCACTGACATCCTTTGGATCTAGATGATTGGCCACCTGGTGCAAGGTCTTGCCCCAACCAATTCCGATAATGTCATCGTTTTGAACAATTTGCTCGATGTAACCAGCGGCCGCATTACCCACGCGTTCTAACAGATCCGTTGAGGTTGAGGCCTGCGCCGGAACCACCAGTAAATGGCGTAATTTCGGGTACTTGGCCTGAAGTGCATCCGTTAGTTGCGCCACCGAGGCCACCGGATTAACAATTTCAATTTTCACGAGCCCCGTCTCCCGCGCGTGTTGCAGTAGCCGGGAAACGGTCGCCCGTGAACTACCAATTTCAGTTGCAATTTCGCCCTGACTCCAATTGTTTTGATAATACAATTTGGCCACCTTAAGGCTAGCAGCTAACCGTGCTTCCTCCGCTTCCATGCTGATCACTTCCCATTATGTTGATAAACCAATAAACGGCCGGTCGGAACAGATCCGGCCGGCCGTTAGATGGTTACTTGACTTATTTTCCTGCAATTGCCGTTTCCAGTGAGATCTTGATCATATCGTTAAAGGTCTTTTCACGTTCTTCAGCCGTCGTCTTTTCCTCAGCGAAAATCAAATCACTGACCGTCAAAACAGACAGTGCGCGGAAGTGCAGTTTAGCACCCAGGAGGTACAGCCCCGCTGATTCCATTTCCGTTCCGATGACACCGTAGTCGGCCAATTTTTGCATGTCCAGTTCGTCGTTATAGAACCGGTCTGCCGCAAAAATGTCACCAACCTTTGGCGTAATCCCGAGGTCCTTTGCTGCATGGTACGCCGTGTCTAACAATTCAAAATTTGCTAATGGCGCGTAGTGGATTCCAGGGCCAAACGTGTTCGCCGTAACGGCTGAGTCCGTGGTCGAACCAGACGCCAACAAAACATCACGTAAATGAACGTCTGGTGCCATCCCACCACAGGAGCCAACCCGGATGATCGTCTTAACACCGAAAAACTTCACCAGTTCGTTAATGTAGATCGACATCGACGGAATCCCCATCCCGGAACCTTGAACGGAAATGCGGTGTCCTTTATATTCACCGGTGTAACCGAACGCGTTTCGCACAGAGTTGACCTGCTTAACGTTGGTTAAGAAGTTTTCAGCGATGTACTTTGCCCGTAATGGGTCGCCTGGTAGTAACACCGTGTCTGCATAGTCACCGTCATTTGCGCCAATATGTGTACTCATGTGTTGCTCCTTTCAATTCCGTCTGAATTAGTCGTTTGTCACTGCCGTTAAGAAACTGGTGCCGTCAGCCCCGCCGGTAACGCCGAAGTTTTCCAGAACCGTTGCGCCCATGTCAGCAAATGTCTTGCGGACACCTAAGGACTGGTTTGGTTTCGTCATTGATGGGGAGTAAGCCAACATTGGAACGAATTCACGGGTGTGGTCTGTCCCCTTGAAACCAGGGTCATTCCCATGGTCGGCAGTCAGGAGCAGCAAATCGTCATCCTTCAAGTTGGCCATAACAGTTTCAAGCCGCTTGTCAAAGTCCATCAGCGCTTGACCAAACCCTTCAGGATTCCGCCGGTGACCGTACATTGCGTCAAAGTCCACCAAGTTTGTAAAACAGAAACCATGGAAGTCTGTCGCCATGACCGTGTCCACGTGGTCCATCCCGTCCATGTTACTTTCGTTGTGGTAACCCTTGGTGATGCCGTGACCAGAGAAGATGTCGTTGATCTTCCCAATTCCAATCACATCAAGACCAGCAGCCTTCAACCGATCTAAGTCCGTTTCGCCCGTTGGTTCTAAACTAAAGTCATGCCGATTTGCTGTCCGCGTAAAGTGGTCCTTATCTGGGCCGACGTAAGGCCGCGCAATGATCCGCCCCACTGTCCATTCTGGACCGTTAACTAACGTCCGGGCATATTCACAGATCTTGTATAATTCATCAACTGAGATCACGTCTTCATGCGCCGCAATTTGGAGCACTGAGTCGCCGGAGGTGTACACGATCAGGTCACCGGTCGCCATCTGTTGTTCACCGTAATCATGAATAACATCAGTTCCCGAATATGGCTTATTCACAATCACTTTCCGACCAGAAAATTCTTCCAGTTTTGTTAAAATTTCTGCTGGAAAACCGTTTGGAAATGTTGAAAGTGGGTGGCGAACTGGCAAGCCCATCATTTCCCAGTGGCCGTCCATACTGTCCTTCCCCGCTGAGACTTCTTCCATCTTTCCAAAGGCACCGAGTGCTGGTGTTGCAACAGGAACCCCTTCAATGGGCTTGTCTGGGCGAATGTTGCTCAGCCCCAACTTAGCCAAATTTGGGAGGGCAAGGTTCCCCGCAAAGTGGGCCCCCACGTGTCCTAATGTATCTGCCCCAACATCATCAAAGTTTTCGGCGTCTGGTGCTTCACCGATCCCAACTGAATCCAACACAATTGCAAAAATTCGTTTATAAGCCATGATCAAACGTTCCTTTCCGTCTCTCAGAATCGTTCCTACGTTATTTTAAAGCGCTTACATAATCTTGCCGGCAAAAATTCCGACAGTCTACTGTTCCGCTGCTTCCTTCAGGATCGCAACGGACGCAGAAACACCTAAACGGTTTGCACCAGCTTCGATCATGTTGTACGCGTCAGCCAATGAATGAATTCCACCAGCAGCCTTGATCTTGAAGTCTGGGCCAACTGCCTTCCGCATCAATTCAACGTCTTGAACACGGGCACCAAACGTGGAGAACCCAGTTGACGTCTTCACAAAGTCAGCGCCACCCTTAACGGTCAGTTCAGAAGCACGCCGTTTTTCATCATCTGTGAGCAGGGCATTTTCGATGATCACCTTCAGCAGTTTCCCCTTAGCATGGGTTGCGTCAGCAACGGCCTTGATGTCTGCCAAAACAACGTCATCATGGTTTGATTTTAATTCACCAATGTTGATGACCATGTCCACTTCATCAGCACCATCATCAATAGAATCGTTTGTTTCGAAGACCTTCACAGCCGTTGTGTTTGCCCCCAGAGGGAAGCCAATAACGGTACAAGTTGCCACGTCAGTTCCGGCTAACCCTTCGTGAACCCGCTTAACCCAGTATGGGTTGATGCAGACGGATGCTGTGTTATATTCACGCGCTTCCGCAATCGTTCGGTCGATCATGGCTTCCGTTGCTTCAGGCTTGAGCATTGTGTGATCCATGTATTTGGCTAATTCTGCTTGAGTTAATTTCATCGTTATGAAACCCCTTTCATTTTTTGGTTTCAGTATAGCAACACCCTTGAACATTTGTCCAGCAATTTCGCGAACATTTTTTCACATTTGCTTTTTTGCCGGGTAAACTCATCCGTTAAATGGCTGTTTTAGCCGGCTACCATCGCATTTCCTCCACGATAAGGATCAATAACAACGCCAACTGCTCACCACCAGTATCTGACGCTAGTGATGGCTCAGATTGACGGATCATTTTTCAACCTGTGGCCCCTCGCGTTTATGCCAGCGCATCCACTACACTGTTCTCGACCAAAGGCCTTTGGATCATGCATAAAGGACGGTATCTCCATGACCAAAATTTGTTTGCACGATTACCCGGCACTCACTCAAGCCGGCTTTACCTTTATTTTGGCACCAGCAAATGCCCGCGTTTTATACGGGGTGGTCAAACGACTCCACGTCCGCCCAACCGATTCCTATTATGACGACGTCTGCTCCGAGGGCCGTTTACAATACGTCCAGGTGTACGTCGAATACGTGCTCAAGTTTACCAGCTACGATCCAGAACAATTACGCCGCTATGCATATCAACGCTTGTATTGGCGCCTCTTGGATTGGCTTCGTGCCACGACCCGAACAATGATCCATCAAGCCCCCTTAACCGAGACCACCATTACCAAGACGACGACCACTGACTTCACGGCCCCCATCGCAGACCATGCGTTTTTGACGCAGGTCCTGGCGCGGTGTACAGACAGCGAACGCCAGCTGCTCACCGTCCTCTTGGTTCCAGATCAATCAGTAACCACTGCGGCCAGTCAACTTCACATTTCGCGCCCGACGTTATACCGCCGACGCCGAGCACTAGCAGCCACCCTGCGCCACCGATACCCAACCCTTTTTCCACCAGAATAACGGCCCCCGTTAATCAACCAAAGAATGGCTGTCATCCCAGTAACATTAAGGGATGACAGCCATTTTTAAATTATCGGGATAAAATTGAAAAACCAAGGGCTTGGCTATCCGCTTTGAACCGTTTCACCGTTGCCAATGAATAATCTTCTAGCGGTGTTCCAAGAAGCGTCAATTTTTTCAAGAGTTCTGGTGGACATGTAATAATATCCGTGTGTGTTTGGGCAGCTTGCATGACGTTGTAAACTTCCCGTTGACTCGCCCACAGAAGCTTCAATTCTGGCTTAAAGTGAACAATGTCAGCGTATTTGGACATCAATGGGCGTGGGTCGACACCCGTATCAGCAATGCGTCCAGCAAAGACCGACACGATTCCGCCGGTTGTTTCGTCCAGCGCGTCAGTCACTTCACGAACCTGTTGCTCCGTAAAGATCGCCGTGGCATTGATCTTGATGCCCTTTTGCGATAGTTTATGAATCAACGGCACGGTTGATTCACCTAACGAATTCATCACCGGAACTTTAACGTAGACGTGCGTGCCAAAGTGACTGATGAGTGTTGCTTCTTTTTCCATCTCTTCTAAATCGTCACTAAAGACCTCAAACGAAATTGGCACATCAGGAATTGCGGCCACCGCTTGGTGGGCAAATTCAACATAGTCAGTTACCCCGGCTTGTTTCATTAACGATGGGTTCGTTGTAAACCCGCTTACGATGCCAGAGTGATAAGCTTCGACCATCTGATTAATGTCTGCACCATCTGCATATAATTCCACACCTAATTGATTCATTTTAACGTTGTTATTCATTGGTATCATCCTTTATATCTTTGTGTATAGCCAATATTTTCGATATAATCATAATTGGTCTATGTAAAAAACATACTCGTTGCGATTATCAGCGACAAGCCTTGTTTTATGATAGAATGATTAAAAGACAGTTTTTCTCTCATATTGGTTAATCTTAAAATTGCTGGCAATCCCTAATAAATTGCATTTTTATCCCAATTGGTCTAGGTGATTTGCACCGGTTGCACAATTCTCATTAAATTCGTTACTAATTAACCCTTGTGACCAATTAAAACTGCCGTTTAGGAGGTTGATGTTATTATGAATAATGAAGAAGCGGTCGCATTTTTACGTAATCTCCTTCAAATTGATTCCCGTAACGGCCACGAAGAGGCCGTTGCCGACAGAATTGTGACCGAACTTGCGGCTCATCAGATTTCGGCCACCAAGATTCCGTACGCTCCTGGCCGTAGTAACCTCTTTGTTGAACTCGATTCTGGCCGACCTGGTAAAACATTGATGCTCACTGGCCATTTAGACACGGTGGCCGCCGATGAACATGATGACTGGCAGTTTCCACCGTTGGCAGGTCACATCGACCATGATGTGTTGTACGGCCGGGGGGCAGCTGACATGAAAAGCGGCCTCGCCGCCATGGTGGCTACGTTAATTAACCTCCATGATGCCCGCAAACCGACCCGCGGCAAACTCCAATTTCTCGCAACGGTTGGGGAAGAATATGGGGCTCCGGGTTCACGAATGCTCACTCAAAAGGGCTACGTCGACCATGTTGACGCCATGATTGTGGGCGAACCAACCAGTAACCAAATTATCTTTGCCCATAACGGTTCCATTGACTATTCAATTGATGCAACCGGTCGCTCCGTGCATTCATCGATGCCTGAACAAGGCATTAACGCCATTGATCTTCTTGTTCAGTTTATTAATGAAGAAGCCCATGCATTTGACGACGCCCCGATCAGTGACGTCTTGGGCCCCGTTGTCCACGCCATCACGGTGATCAACGGTGGTGATCAGGTCAACTCGATCCCGGGAACGGCCCATTTAGAGGGCAACATCCGGCCGATTCCTGACTTCGATAATGACAAGGTCATTGCTCGCCTTCAACAACTTGTCGACACCATCAACGCCCGTCAGGAGGGCACCCTTGCCCTCACCGTTGACTTTAGTTTCTTCCCAGTCATTTCGGACCGCCAATCAGCCCTCGTCAAAACGGCGCAAGCGGCCTTTCAAACGGTTCACCAAGCCCCCGCGCAGTTGGCCGTTATTCACGGGGCAACGGATGCGTCTGAATATACAAAAGCAACCCATCAATTTCCCATTATCGTGCTTGGTCCGGGTCGTTGGGAACTTGCTCACCAGGTCAATGAACGGATCGAATTGACCGACTTTCAACAAATGATCGCTGTTTATCAGCGCATCAGTACCGATTTTCTAAACTAACCTACCGAAACAGAGGAGTTTTCATGACCATCAAACTTATCGCTGTCGACATGGACGGCACCTTTCTAAACGACGCAAACACCTATAATCACGATCGTTTTGCCGATCAATTACGCGCACTCACGGATAAGGGCATTCACTTTGCGGCAGCGTCTGGTTCCCAGTATCAACGCCTCGTCAAACAATTTACCGAATTCAAACATCAAATGGACTTCATTTCCGACAATGGCGCCATTGTCCACGCCAGAGATGAACTGCTCTTTGCCAGTCAAATTCCTGATGACCTCATCGTCCAAACGCTACAAACGTTGAAAACGCACTTCCCCCAACCGTTTGCGCTGACCACTGTCTCTGGGGTTCGCAGTGCGTACGTTGATGGCATCACCCCGGATCCCGTTTTTGAACACATTAAACTGTATTATGATGCCCTTGACCGCTTAACCGATTTATTTGATGTCAACCCGCAGCAACTCGCGGACCAAGTGGTTAAAATTGCCCTCACCTTTGATCCTACACGGGTTACGCCTGCGCAAGCTGCAACGTTACCCGCGCTGCTTGATCCCCACCTCACCGCCCTGAACTCTGGTTTTGATACCCAAGATATCGGTCTTACCGGCATCACCAAAGCGACGGGTCTCCAGCACCTTCAGGAACGGTATCACGTTGCTAACGATGAGCTCGCCACGTTTGGTGACAACGAAAATGACCTGGACATGTTAACGATGACGCCCCATGGTTACGCCATGGCAAACGCTCATAAAAGCATCATTGACCAGGCCCCAAAACAGGGTGGGCACAACAACGATGACGGTGTCTTAAACGTGATCGATCAAATTTTGGCAGCAAACTAACTGCCCTCACCCAGCGCAATTAAAAAAACGGCGCCAAGATAATCATCTTGGCACCGTTTTTTTCGTTCACACTGATCTTAAAAGTTCAGGGTTGTCTCTTTTGGCGTCGTTTGCGCGATCACCTTCCCGTGACGAATTGAATACAGCACCTCTGCGTGCTCATTTAGTGTGTTGTAGAAATCATGTTGGTTATAAATGATGCAGTTTGCCGGTTTGCCCACTTCGATCCCGTAATGGTCCAAAATGTGGAGGGCCTTGGCTGCGTGGCTTGTCACAAATTCAAACGAATTATTGATTTCGTCATACCCCATCATGTGCCCAACGTGTAGCCCCATTGAAACGGGATCAAGCATGTTCCCATTCCCCATTGGGTACCACGGATCACGAATGTCATCCTCCCCAAAGGCAACGTTGATTCCATCAGCGGTGAGCTCCTTGACCCGCGTCATTCCCCGTCGCTTCGGATACGTGTCAAACCGACCACCCAAGTTTGTGTTCACCAGCGGATTGGCGATCATGTTAATGTCAGCCATCCGTAATAACCGGAACAACTTATACGCGTACGCATTATTATATGAACCCAACGCTGTGGTGTGACTTGCCGTGACACGGTCACCCAGACCCGTCTCGTAGGCGATGGTGGCCAGTGTTTCAAGGTGCCGTGAAGCCGGATCGTCAATTTCATCGCAGTGAACGTCGATCAAACGGTCGTAGCGTTCTGCTAACTCGGCAATGTAATGAAGTGAGTCGATCCCATATTCGCGGGTAAATTCAAAGTGCGGAATCCCCCCGATCACGTCGGCCCCCATCTTCACGGCTTCTTCCATCAGTTCTTTTCCATGTGGAAACGATAAAATCCCTTCCTGTGGAAACGCAACCAACTGTAATTCGACTTCATCAGCCATTTCTTCTTTAACCGCTAACAGGCCCTTTAATGCGGTAAAGCTGGGGTCCGTTACGTCAACGTGTGACCGAACCACCTGAATTCCGTTCGCAATTTGTTTGCGTAGGGTCAGCTTAGCCCGCTCCTTCACGTCGTCAACCGTTAGTGTCTTTTTTCGTTCAGACCAGATCCGAATCCCGTCAAACAATGTGCCCGATTGATTCCACTCTGGATCGCCAGCCGTCTGGGTCGCGTCCAAATGAACATGGGGATCAACCAGTGGTGGAAGTAACAGTTTATGGTCAGCATTGATGATCGTTTCACCATCTCGTGGTTCAATGTGGTGATCAATGGCCGTAAACTGACCGTCCTCAATTCGTAAGTCACATGGTTCTTGTTGATTGTTGATTAACGCTTGTTGGATAAGCATTCGTCTGGCCCCTTCCAAATATTGGTTTTACACAACAATAAAACTTTAATTTAGAATACGGCTAATTATGAACGATTGCAAACATTCACGCCAATAAAGTTCGTTAATTAATTCGATTAATCATTTTATTAATGACAAAAATCCATCTGGCCAGCACAAAAAAAGCGACCAGCCACGGTCGCTTTAGGAGTGAAACCAGATTTCATTAGATGGCTTGTGACGAGCTTTGCTCAACCGTTGGTTCGGGGATCGGCCGGGCCAACTTGAGGTTCGTTTCAAACCATTTTCGCTTGGCTTCGTTCAGTTCACGAATGCCAGCGGAGATCGAATCGGCTGCAACGCCCAAGCCCGTTAATTCAGGAATGCTAAGGGCAAAGTAGTGCTTGCCCGCGCCCTCCTCAATCGAATTAACGACCACCTGGTAACACAGCCCCATGTAATAATCGACAGACCGATTTCCGGATTGTCGCATTTGGACCGCCTCCAATAAAAAGAAGATGGACTTTCTCTCATTCGAACAGCCTTAATTTTACCGATGTAACAATTAAATGACAAGGATGTTACAAGGATTTTTTTGACCTTTAAAAAGTCTCAAACTTCTTTAATAAAAGCTTACCTTTACCACGTCAATTAATTAACTAAGACAACATAAAATGCCCCCTTCACGATACGACATCATTGAATGGCTTCACGGTCAATCAATTAATGGACTTAATCGTTTGAAATGACTTTACAAGTTTGTTCTTGATTTTTGAAAAAACTTTTCATATAATCAAAGAGTAATAAAACACAAATACCGAAAGAGGGATTTCTCAAATGAAATTAGGTTTAATCGGTTTAGGTAAAATGGGCCTGAACTTAGCAGAAAACATGATGGACCACGATAACCAAGTTGTTGGTTTTGATTTAAACAAGGACTTCGTTGCCCAAGCAGTCACTGCTGGTGCAGAAAGCGCTGAATCATTGGAAGACATGGTTGCAAAATTACCATCACCAAAAATTGTTTGGATCATGGTACCTGCCGGTAAGCCAACTGAAGCAACCATCGATAGCCTCCTCGACTTAATGAGTGCTGGTGACTACATCATCGATGGTGGGAACTCTTTCTGGAAGGACTCCGTTGAAGACGCCAAGAAGGCTGAAGCCAAGGGCATCAACTTCTTTGACTGTGGAACTTCTGGTGGTCAATCAGGCGCTCGTCACGACGGTAACTTCATGATCGGTGGCACTAGCGCCGAAGCCTTTGAAACACTACGTCCTCTGTACGAAGGTATCGCCCAAAAAGACGGTTACTTGTACACTGGCAAGCCTGGTTCAGGTCACTACCTGAAGATGGTCCACAACGGGATCGAATACGGGATGATGGAAGCCATTGGTGAAGGGTTCGATGTTTTGGAACACAGCCAGTTTGACTACAACAACGAAGACGTTGCCCGCCTGTGGAACAACGGTTCAGTTGTTCGTTCATGGTTGATCGAATTAGCGCAAGAAGCCTTTGCTAACGACGCTAAATTGGACAACATCAAGGGAACTATGCACTCATCTGGTGAAGGTAAGTGGACCCTTGAAGAAGCCATGGAACAACAAGTGGCAACCCCTGTTATCGCAATGTCACTGTTGATGCGTTACCGTTCAATGGAAAACGATACCTTTACAGGTAAGGTTGTTTCATCATTGCGGAACGGCTTCGGTGGTCACGCCGTTGACAAGGCCTAACCCAATTAATTGATTATCATTGCAACAGGTGACTGAAAATTCAGCCACCTGTTTTTTTGCTCAAAAAGCACCAGCAAATTCATGCATGAGGGTACAAAAAAACGATTATCGACTCCCCATTGAGTCAATAATCGTTTTACTTTTTTACCGGACCACCAGAACAGAAACTGGTGAGTATTTAGCAACATACGCTGCCTGGCTCCCAAAGTACTTGGCAACCCCTTGCCGTGATAATGATCCCACAATGACGAGGTCAGGATCAACCTGTGGAATGACCTGCTTCACGATTGTATCACCAGGATCCCCTTCAGCAATTAAGGTCTTAACGACCTTCACACCGGAGTTTTCTGCAGTCTCACGGTAGTCATCCAGCCGCTTTTGAATGGCATCACGTTGCTGGTCCAGCATTTCTTTACTGAGCGCAGCGAAGACGTTCACATCCTGTTCTTCCAAGATGCTGACGATAACCAGTTCAGACTTGTCTTCCTTCGCCTGTTTGACCGCATATTGGTAGGCCAATTGTGCATCTGGCGAGTCATCGACCCCGACCAAGATCCGCTTATAATCGTACACTTTTCCCTTAATGACGTCGGCCTTGTTCTTGCCGCTCTTCTTTTCATTATCTGACATGGTTTACCCACCCCTTCTCTATCTATTGTAACCGTTAACAAACATGGAAAGCTAGTCAAAACGCTATTTTTGCAATTGATCCACAAATTCCTTCGTTGCGATCAACGTTGTCTTCGTTTGGGTCATTTTAAGCGCCGGTTTTTCAGCACCCGTAATGACCTTTTTCTTCGTGTTGACCGTGTAGTTCATTGGTTGACCAGCGGCGCTAAACGTCAACTTGCTGTTAAAAGCAGACCCGCTTTGGTGATAGTTTGCTGGTTTGTGGGCCTTCTGATCTGCCGCTGTCTTATAAACAACCGTTGCTGTCGATTCCGGCGTCAACGTCAGTTTGTTGCCATCCTGTTTGACCGTACCGTCTGTGACCTGTTGCTGAATCCCAGAGATGCCCAGTGAAGTCGTCACTTGTTGCGTAAACCGATTGTCACCCTTACTAAACCGAACCACCACTTTGTTTGTGAGTGATTTGTTCTTTCCGGCCGCACTTTGACTTTTAAACGTCCCTTGGTAAGCTTGCTGCTGCCAAAACGGTGTCTGTGTTGAAGCCTTTTTATCTGCATGCGCCGCTTGATTGCTCTGTGCTAAACAAAAACCCGCTGCGACCAGTAAAACGCCCTTCACTAAGTTACCCAACCAGCGTTTTGTCTGTGTTGTTGTCATTTATCCGTCTACCCCTTAATTAGCCCTGACTGCTTAACGATGCCAGTCAACGTCATTCTCCAGAATGACAGCTTTTTCTTTTTAGTTACTTCTGCTTTCTATTATCGCAAACATTAGCAAACTTTTCAGCGAAAAAAACTTGTTAATCCATTAGGAAACAACATCAATATTGGTCTCACAAACCAAACAGCCGCAGTCACGGGTCATCTAACCCACGGCTACGGCTGTTTCAGATTCAATTACTGGTTGGCCAATTACCGGTGATCTGTGCGTTTAGCCCACCAATCACCAATGATTTGAACCAAAAATACTAACGCTAGGATGATGATCATCGCCATGATCGTAATGTCATTTTCAAACCGGTCGTACCCAATGCTGATAGCGGTGTTCCCAAGACCACCACCACCAATGGCACCCGCCATCGCGGTTAACCCGATCAAACTGATGATGGTCACCACAGACGTCCGAATGAGGTCTGGCAATGCCTCCCGCAGATAAACGCGGAAGATGATTTGTAGCGGTGAGGCACCAACTGCTTCAGCCGCCTCAATGATGCCCCGATCCACATCAACCAAGGCATTTTGAACTTGACGGGCGTAAAACGGTGCACAGCCAATCGTCAAGGGGACTAACGCTGCCGTTGTCCCGATGGACGTCCCAACAATGAGCCGGGTAAACGGTGCAATCACTGCCAATAAAATAATGAACGGAATGGACCGGAAAATGTTGACCAGTTTATCCAGAATCCAGTACGTTGGCTGGTTGGCAAGAATCCCGCCAGGTGCTGTCACCACAAGGGTAATCCCAATAATTAACCCTAAGATCCCGGCAATCACACCGGAAATCAGTGTCATGTAAATTGTTTCCCACGTTGACTGAATGAAAACATCCGTATTTGTCACAACGTTTGGCATGAGTGATGCCCAAAAACCACTTGCTAATACTGTTCCCATGCTAGTTCTCCTCCGTTTCAGCGTCTTCATCCGCCCGTTGTGCCAGTTCAGCACGGTAGGCAGGGACATCAATTTCACGAACCGTGACCCCTTGTTGCTTCACATAAGTCAACGCATCCGCCACCTGATGACCTTCTCCACTCAGCACAAGCCCGAGGGTCCCAACCGGCGTATTTTGCAAAATTTCGACGTTTCCAAACAGGATGTTTGGCGTCACCTTAAACTGTTCATACAACTGGGCAATCAGTGGTGCCTCTGTTGAATCCCCTGCATAAGACAAGACCACTAACCGATCATTCGCCCCCATTTGTTGGATGGCCGGTTGTTCGACAACGTTTGCCAAGGCGGAATCAACCTGTGACGACGTTTCAATGAACTCCTTTGTCAACTGCTGCGTTGGGTTTGAGAAGATCGTTAACAGATCCCCCCGTTCGATCATTTCACCATTCTGCATCACGGCAACCTGATTACAAATTGCCTTAACGGCCTGCATTTCGTGCGTGATTAAAACGACGGTGAGCCCCAACGTTTCGTTTAAATGCTTCAACAACGCCAGGATGGCTGCCGTCGTCTTCGGGTCCAATGCGGACGTTGCCTCATCAGAGATCAAAATTTCCGGGTCGTTGGCCAACGCACGGGCAATCGCAACCCGCTGTTTTTGTCCACCTGACAACTGAGTTGGGTAGTCATTCTTTTTTTCAGCCAGGCCAACCAGGTCCAGTAATTGGTCCACCTTCGCTTGTTTTTCCGCCTTGCTCAGATTCTTGTTCAGCAACAACGGAAACATCACGTTATCACCAATGGTGCGCTCGTTCATTAAGTTAAAGTGTTGAAAGATCATCCCAATTTTAGTTCTGGCCTGGCGCAGTGTCTTCCCGGTCAATTGCCCCATATCCTGACCATTAACCACCACGGTTCCGGCCGTTTGCCGTTGCAGTTGGTTAATGACCCGGACGAGTGTACTTTTACCGGCACCAGAGTAACCAACAATGCCGTAAATATCACCGCGGTTAATCGTTAGGTTGACCTGTTTAACCGCTTGAACCGCGCGGTCAGCCTCTTTAAACGTTACATCAATGTCCGTTAACTCAATGATTGGGGTTGTCGTCGCCGTCGTTGTTTTCATCATTTTTTCCTTTCATTTCCCTGCCGATATGTTGCCGTAGTGCGGATGGTGCTTGCTATTCTATGTATGGGGGCGTCTTTGCCCCCGAATTGATGCTTACTTTTCAATCTTTAGGTTCCACGCTGGAATGGATGTTCCGTTAAAGTCCTTCTTGATCAACTGTGCGTTTCGTTCAGTTTGGTAAGCCTTCACGATTTCCTTGATTGCCTTATTGTTCTTATCAGCCTTCCGTGCTGCGATGATGTTAATGTATGGCTTAACGTTATTATCGATCTTTTCAGCGTAAACGGCCTTTTTGATGTCGAGCTTAGCATCAACGGCGTACGTATTGTTGACCACAGCAGCCGTTGCAGAATCCAGTGACCGTGGTGTTTGGTCGGCAGCCACTGCGGTGATCTTAAGGTGCTTTGGATTAGCCGTAATGTCCTTTGGTGTTGGCAACTTGGCGTCATTCAGTTTGATCAAACCAGCATTCTTCAGAAGATTTAATGCCCGTCCCTCATTAGTGGCGTCGTTTGGAATGACAATTTGGTCACCCTTCTTGAAGTCAGAAACGTCTTTGATCTTCTTGCTAAAGAGTCCCAGTGGCGCAACCACCGTTTTCCCAACGGCTGTTAAATCTGTCTTGTGGGCCTTATTCCATTGGTCCAAGAAGTAGTAGTGTTGGAACGCATTGATGTCAATCTGCTTATCACTCAAAGCCTGGTTCGGTTGCGTGTAATCCGTAAACGTAACGATCTTCAGGTTGATGCCCTTTTTCTTCACGTCCTTGGCAATTGGCTTCCAAATTTTTTCATCGTCAGTGCCAACGATTCCCACTTTAACGGTCGTCTCGTTGCTTGATTTGCCACACCCCGTTAACACGACTACCAGCGCTAACAACGTTGCTACACCCAATAATAAATGCCGAATTTTTTTATTCATAATCATCTCTCCCTTAATGTTGTTAGGCGCATTGCGCCACCTAAATAATTTACGGTACGCTTCACATGACGACTGATTTGGCTGGTAAAACAAAAAAGCCCGCTTCTAATTATCAAAAATTAGAAGCGAGCCATCGCGTTACCATTCTAAGTTCAAGTCAAACTTCCATTTGACTTCTCATCAACCGACACAAAGAAAGGGTCTAGAATTCCTTAGTAACGGTGTGCGCGGTAATGAGCGCCAAGTCATTGCTAACTCACCACTAGTTACCTAGTGGCTCGCTAACACCAATCGCAGGCCATATTCATCGGAGTCTCCCTGACCTGCTCTCAGCATACGCAGGCTTTCTGGACAGTTCAACTACGACTACTCTCCTGTTCAAATTGTTTAATCGTCATCTGAAATTAAATAAAGATTACCGCACTAAAAAAACGATGTCAACAATTTTTTTGAGAAAATGATGAGGCTAACCACGTTTTTCTCATAAATGTTTTTATAAAGCGGCCCCGTTAGCGGTTCAAAATACTTTCGATCTGGACCAATTCATCCGCCGTAAAGGCCAAATTATTCACGGCCTGAAGGTTACCTAACAAATGATCAACATGGGAGGCCCCAATAACAACACTGGTTACCACGTCATCATGCAAAAGCCAGGCCAATGCCATCTGCGCCAACGTTTGGCCACGGTCAGAAGCAAGCTTGTTCAGATCGTTCAGCTTTGCAACGACCTTATCTGCTCCCTGTTCAAGTGACAGTTTGTTACTCCAATGAATTGGCATGTCAGCAGGGATTCCCTTTAAGTAGCGGTCCGTCAGTAACCCTTCAGCCAGCGGCCCGTACGCAACGAGGCCGAGCTTATTGTCCTTTAACACGTCGAGTAAACCATCTGCTTCAACGCTTCGGTTAATCATGTTGTAACTGCTCTGGTTCACGACAAATGGCGTGTGGTGTTCCTTAAAGAGCTTGGTAATGGCGGCCGTTTGGTCAGCTGTGAAGTTTGAAACCCCAACGTATAACGCCTTTCCTTGCCGAACCATCAGGTCCAACGTTTCAACCTGTTCTTCTAATGACGTGTTAGGATCAAACCGGTGCATGTAAAAGACGTCGACATAATCTAAGTTCATCCGGGTTAAGGATAATTCCAGTGCGTTCATCAACGTCTTCCGTGATGAAAATTCACCGTACGGGCCAGGCCACATGTGAAAGCCGGCCTTCGTTGTAATGACCAATTCGTTCCGGTAAGGTTTTAGGTCTTGTGCAAAGACGCGACCAAAGGTTTCTTCAGCGGTCCCATTACTTGGCCCGTAGTTTGACGCATTATCAAAACTAAAAATCCCGTTATCAAACGCCTTCAGCATGACTTCCCGACTGTTTGCGTAGGGTTGTTGATCCCCTAAGTTCCGCCACAATCCAAAACTGACTGCAGGGAGCATAAACCCTGTGTCTGCGACCCGGCGAACGGGCATGTTGTTATAACGTGTTTCATCTGCTTGATACATATAAAAACTCCTCTCTCACCTGTTTACAGCTTTCTATTCTACCGTATTTTACGGATGAACACGACTAAGAGACCGTCCTGACACGCAGTTGGGAAAATTGGGCTAACGCCTCATCACTCATCTGTTTAGCTTTTCACCCATTGTTGTTTTAATGGTCTAAAAAAAAATCGTTCTTCCATCCATAGGAAAAACGATCGTTTTAAAAATCACGCTTCTGATTACCGTAACTTAACGTCCGGATTTTGCTTACTGATGAACAGCTCATCCACGGGTTGGTTGTTATGAATCCGCATGATGGCTTCACCCATCAATTCAGCCACCGAAATCACTTCCAGCTTATCAAACGCCTTCGTCTCAGGAACAGCAATTGAATCAGTCACAATAACCTTCTTCAGTGGAGATTGATTTAGTGTTGCTGCTGCATTTCCGGAAAAGACGGCGTGGGTTGCCACGGCATAAACATCCTTGGCTCCGCCAGCCTTCAACACATCTGCTGAAATGGCCATCCGGTCTGCCGTATCGATCATGTCATCAATGATGATGGCCGTCTTGCCATCAACCTCACCGATAATGGAGTCTGGTTCAGGATCGAATTCATCCTCCGACCGGTTATCAATAATAGCAATCGGTGCCTTTAATAACTCGGCAAAGTTCCGGGCCCGTGAAACACCCGCATGATCCGGTGCCACCACGACCACATTGTCCAACAGATCATTTGTGTAGAAGTATTTGGCTAACAGTGGTGCACCCAGTAAATGATCCACCGGAATGTTGAAGAACCCTTGCACCTGATCAGCATGAAGATCAAGCGTTAACACCCGGTCAACACCATCGATTTGGAGGAAGTTTGCAACCAACTTGGCTGTGATTGGTTCGCGGGACCGCGCCTTCCGGTCAGCCCGAGCATAGCCATAGTATGGAAGAACCACGTTGATTTCACCGGCACTTGCCCGCCGTAACGCGTCAACCATGATCATCACTTGCATAAACGAACTGTTAACGGGATCACTAACAGACTGAATGACGTACACTTCGTCGCCTCGAACACTTTCATCAATGCTGATGGCAATTTCGCCATCGGCAAACGTGCTAATCGTGGTGGGACTCAGCGGAATATCAATGGCCGCTGCGATTTTTTCAGCCAGTGGCCGGTTAGTGTTTAACGAAAACAGCTTAATGTTGCCGCTCGTATGTTGATCCTTCATGATTGCCTCCGTGTTCTTAAATCAAGAATTTACCCACTCGTTGTGGGATGATGGCTGCCTTGCTTGACGCTGGGCGCCTCGTTACAGTCCGTTCATTTGAATACCACTATTATCGCAAGCCGCTCACGTAATGACAAGCCCTAAAGCAACCACGGGAGCGCTATCATGCTGATTTTTAATCAGTTCCAACTGTTTCATCCTGTTCACGGTGCGCTAACGCCCCGTTAAACCACCAGGCACCCCCCACTAATGCAAGACCTGAAGCCATAAAGATCCATTTGATGGCCACGACGTCTGCCAGTGGGCCAAAGAAGAGCATCGCCACTGGATAAATCCCGGTTGATACAATTTGGTAAATAGAGAACACCCGCCCCATCATGTTTGGGGCCACCGTTTCCTGAATTAAGATGTTACTGGTTGCCTGAATAATTGGCATGGCGATTCCGCTGATAAACATAAAGACCAGATATACATAAAATGGCTCCGGGACACCCATGAAGAAGAAGGCAACCCCGCTGACTCCTAGTGCAATCGCAATCACCGGCACCTTTTTACCGATGTGTTGATGACTACTGATCCAAATGCCACCAACGGTTGCGCCCGCCGTCCATAACAGTTCGTTTAGGGTCAGCAGCATGACCTTTCCACCAAACGTTTGCTTAACAAACAACGTAGATAACTGGGAACTCGGCGCGACCATGATAAACGCTAAGGCAATGAGGAGCATAAAGCGTTTCATAAAGGCGTGGTTAAACGTAAACGATAACCCACCGCGAATTTGTTTCAGTGTCGAGGTCACCGCGCCGGCTGTCACATTTTGCTCCGCCAAAACTGCCGGTGCAATCCGAATAAACGCCAGTAATAAGAGCCCCACGGCGGCCGTTACAACGTCAATCACAAAGATAAAGATGATTCCTAACCGTCCCAAGATAATCCCTGACACAATCGGCGTAATCAGTAAAAGAACGGCGTTGATCAACTGGTTTAACCCATTCATTCGCGTCAATTCATTTTTGGGCGCCAACTGTGGGAGTAAGGCGTTACCGACGGGCATTTCAATTCCTGTCCCCATGGAGCGAACCGCTGCAATCAATAAAAGTAGCCACAGGTCCCGCCACCCGAAGTAAAACAATAGCGCAATTCCAAGCGTCACAACGGTGACCATTCCGGTTGCCCACATCAATAGGTTGCGACGGTTAGAACGGTCGGCCCACACGCCAGCCCACAATGAAACCAGGATTTGTGGCAAGCTCTGGGCCAGTGTCGCCAGCATCATCCACGTTCCGGACGACGTTTTTAACGCAATGTACCATAAAATGGCGAAGAAAACGGAAGACGACCCAAATAAAAAGAAGTTTTGCGCCGCCAAAAATAGTCCCGTATTTCGCCGCCAGTGTTGTTGAACGGCCACATTGGCCGGTGTTTGTGTCTCTGACATGTTACTCTCCCCCTCAATCAATCCTTATGCAAAGTCTCCTGGTGTCAGCGCCACCATGCCGATCATGGGATCCACCTCACCACTAAGAACCATCGCTGTGGTGAGCGACGTTAACGCTGGCACACTTGGTTCATCATGAATCACCGGCGCTGGTGTTATTTCACCAGCCGGTTGTTTGTCGTCACTAGGTTCGGCGTCGCCAACTGATGGCGCCACTGGTGCAGTGACTGGCTTCTCATCTTCACGGTGGAAGACCGTCTTCAGACGTTCTTTCAATGTGGTGTGCCGCACCGCAGAAGCATTTTCAGCAGCTTGGACAAACGACTGTTGATCCCCCACCAAAATCAGCCACTGCTGTGCCCGTGTGACGGCCGTGTATAACAAGTTTCGTTGGAGCATCCGCCGAAACTGTGGCACTAAGGGAACAATGACCAATTTGAATTGTGACCCCTGTGCTTTATGAATAGACACACAGTACGCTAAAGTTAGCCGGTCAAAGTTTTGGCGTCCGTACGTGACCTCCGTTTGATCAAACGCAATCGTGAGCTGGTCGACGTGATCCTCATTCCCCTTGTCGCTTGCTAAATCGATCCCGACGATCTGCCCCATATCACCATTAAACACGTTATTTTCCGGACTATTCACCAGGTGGAGCACCTTATCGCCGATCCGAAAATGTTCCCCGTGAGCTTCCAGTTCCTTGGTCTTTGGCCCCTTTTTCGGATTCAAAACGTCCTGAAGGGCTGTGTTCAGTGCGTTAATACCGGCCGCCCCACGATACATTGGTGCAAGCACCTGAATGTCTGCCTTGGCAAACCCTCGTGCCTTGGCCCGGTCGACCACCTGACTGATTAGCGGCACAACCTGAAATGGTTTTGCCGCAAAGAAACTTCGGTCACTCTGATTGTGCGTAAAGTCTGCCGGTAAGCCGCCCTCTTTAATTTCATGGGCCAGCGGAATGATCGATGACTTATCGTCCTGTCGGTGAATCCGGGTAAGTTCCATGAATGGCAAACACTGTGAATCCAGCAGGTCGGCAAAAATTTGCCCCGGGCCAACTGATGGCAATTGATCACGATCTCCGACGAGAATCACTTGCATGTGATTTGGAACCGCCGCAATCAGGGTCTTAAACAAGAACGTATCGACCATTGACATTTCGTCAACGATCAACAGCCCGCCCTCCAGATCCTTACCAGATTCCTGACTGTCCTCATCTTCTCGCCCGGTCAATCCCAGTAACCGGTGAATCGTTCCGGCCGGCAGATCGGTCACTTCACTCATCCGTTTGGCAGCACGCCCTGTGGGGGCTGCCAGTAAAATAGGAAAGGTGCCTGCTTCATACTCGTTGACATCTAAGGACACCTCGTGAATGCGGGCAAACAACGCGACAATCCCGTTAATAATGGTCGTCTTCCCGGTTCCGGGGCCACCCGTCAACAGGTAAACTGGCGATGTAATGGCTGCTTTCAGGGCTGCTTTTTGCGCGTCATCATAATCGATACTCAGCTGGCGTTCCACCCAGCGAATTTCATGATCTAAATCCACATCCTGTGTTACCGGCTTTTTCTGGTTCTCTTGCAACCGCATCAAATGTTCAGCGCTCTCCCATTCTGTATCATACATACTTTTGGGATAAACAAGTTGTCCATTACCAACAATGATCTGATCCTTTGCCAAGGCTAGCATTTGATCAGCAAGCGCATCGGGGGCGATCCTGACATTTCGTGCCGATTCTAACAGCCGGGTGGCACCCGTCATGAGGGGTTGTAACCGCGCATAAGTATCCCCAGACGAAAAACATAGTTCATTAAGGGTCTCGACCAGTGCTGCGCGAAGTCGGCCCGGCGCGTCAGCGTCAAAACCCATCTGTTCGGCAACCTGGTCCGCCCGTTTAAAGCTGACCCCGTTAATGTCTTCAACCAGCTTATACGGGTTGTCATGGAGAATGTTCAACGTGTCCCGCTTATACTTGTCGTAAATGCTGGCCGCCAGTTGGCTCCCAAAGCCAAATCCGTTCAACCCAATAATGATTTGTTCCGTCCCGTGGTTTTCACTTAAGACCTCAACCAAATGATCCTGAACGGACTTTTTCAACCCGATCCCGTTTAAAACAGTGGGATCCTGGGCCACTTTATCAATAACATCTAATCCCACCGTCTCGACGATTCGTTCTGCCGTCTTCTTCCCGAGTCCCGGAAAGATGTCACTTGAAAGGTACTTGATGAGCCCCGTCTTTGACGTTGGTGTTTCATTTTCATAGTTGCTAGCCGCAAATTGCTTCCCGTACTTTGGGTGATCCACGATTTTTCCAAAAAAGCGGTACGTGCCCTCTTCGTTAACATCCCCAAAGGACCCCGTTACCACGATTTCATCTTCCACCCAGTCCAACGTGGTCTCATTAACGTGAACAAGCAAAACCTTGTAAAACGAGTCACTGCTACTAAAAAAAATGGTGGCCACTTTGCCCACCACATAATCCGGTTTGAATTCTGAATCGTCAAAAAGACCGATGTTTTCTGACATCATGGTCACCCCCTTCATTCATTTAATGTGTTTGTTGCTTCCGATCGTTGATCAGTGTCACGATGTCATCGATTCGCTGTTGCCCATCCGCCACGAATTGTGGATCGGCTGCTGTGGCAGCCGCCATAAACCTATCAGGGTCTTGATCAAGCACCATTGCGGTCAACGCGCGGCTAAAGTTGACCGGGCCATTTTTAGGGTCACTGGCAAGTGACTGATCGTAAAAATCGGCCGCCTGGTTAAAGTTTCCCATGGCTAGAAGGATGTCCCCAAGCATCGCATTAACCGTTTTGTCCTGGCGCTTAGCGTCGTGAACTGTCAAAGCAAATGCAAACGACTTTTGATAGTCATTCTGCTGCATGTACGTTTGCGCCAACATTTGGTAGGCCTCGACCTGCAACGTTTTGTCTGTTACCGCGCCAAACGCGGCCGCCGCTTTATCATAAAGGGCCGCCTGGTAATAAACGTTTCCTAGCCCATACGTAAGTAAGGCGGTTGCCGCTTCATCATCCGGGAATAAACTCCGGGTCTTTAACAGCAACTCTTCGGCCTGCTCATAATCCTGCATCTCTAACAAAACCGTCGCCAACTCATAACTCAAATGATAATTTTGCGGTGCTTCATCAATCTGCTTAATGAGCTTGGTTACCGCGGCATTAGCAGCCGCCGTTTGGGCTGGCTCCGTCATATGTTGTTCACTCGCTTTTTTTGTCTGCTTTTTGTGATCACTCATTGTCTTGCTCCCACTTGTCGTGTCCACGTGTTCGCCTAGATGGTGTTAGTGGCACTCGCCTGTTCATTTAAATAACTCGTAATGTTGCGGTCAATTAACGTAAACGACTGGCCACCATCCGTTGTTTCCAAAATGGTGGTACTGGTGTTTGCCAGCCCACCTTTGGCGCGCATCTCATCCAGGGGCACATTAAGTAACCCGTTGATCCCAACGTTTAACGCAGCACCATGTGACACAAACAATAAATTATCCGTTTCTCGTGGGTGAACGGCGGCCGCTTGCCGAATAATGGGTGTCATTCTCGCAATTACGTCAGCAAAGGATTCTCCGTTGATTTCTGCCGGATCATACTGGTCCGCGTGGTACCGAAACCCATCATACGCCTTGGGAAATTGCTCTTTTACGTCTGTAAACGTCATGCCTTCCATTTTACCAAGGTTAAATTCCTGTAGTCCAGAGGCCAGCGTTAGGTCTGGATGTTGCTTCAAGCCTTGCAACAGCCGCATGGCCGTTACCCGTGCACGTTTAATTGGACTGGCATAAGCGTGAACAAACGGGACATCCCGCAAATAATCTGCCAACCGTTCAATTTCCTCGTAACTACTGGGCAATAATGGTGAATCTCCATTAGCCCCCTGGTACCGCCCTGATAAATTCCATTCCGTCTTACCATGACGAATAAAGTATAATTTGGTCACTGTTTTGCCACCCTAATTAAAAATAATGTGTTTTCATTATGGCATTTTTACCGCTTAAATAAAAGCCAACCGTGCTTTCCATCATAATGAAACGGGCGCCCTGACTGATTCGTCAAGACGCCCGCTGTGTTAGTTGATTTACGTTAAAGCTTAAACGTACTGAAGTGTCTTCGTTTCGTTAAAGGCAGCATCAATGATGCCACTCCCAAGACACTCTTCACCATCATAGAACACCACGGCTTGGCCCGGTGTAATGGCACGAACAGGTTGGTCAAACGTCACGGTGGCCACCGTGCGGTCCTCGTTTAGGTGAACCGTCACACCGGTATCCTTTTGACGATACCGGAACTTGGCCGTAACGTGGAAGTCATTTTCATCACTTTCATTGACCCAGTTCAGGTCAGAGGCGGATAAGCTGGTTGCCAACAGGTGCGGATTGTCAAAGCCCTGACCCACATACAAAACGTTCTTGCTGAGGTCCTTGCCAATAACAAACCACGGCTCGGCGCCTTCCTTTTGACCACCAATGCCCAGCCCCTTTCGCTGACCGATGGTGTAGTTCATTAACCCGTAATGGGTTCCCTTGACTTCACCATCGAGCGTCAACATCTGGCCTTCTTGCGCTGGCAGGTACTGGTTTAAAAAGCCCTTCCAGTTCTTCTCACCAATGAAACAGATCCCAACGGAATCCTTCTTTTCAGCGGTAGCAAGCCCAGCCTCCTCGGCCAGCTCCCGAACCTGCGGCTTCTCGATCTCACCCAGTGGGAACATAACCCGGTCCAACTGGTCAGATGAAAGCTGACTCAAAAAGTACGTCTGGTCCTTGTTGCTGTCCTCACCACGAAGCAAGTGACTATGCCCGTCTTCATCGTGTGTCACACGGGCGTAGTGCCCCGTTGCGATATAGTCGGCACCAAGTTCCAACGCATAGTCCAGAAAGGCCTTAAACTTGATCTCCTTGTTGCAGACCACGTCAGGGTTCGGTGTCCGCCCCTTTTTGTACTCGTCCAAGAAATACGTGAACACACGGTCCCAGTATTCCTTTTCGAAGTTCACGGAGTAGTAAGGAATGCCAATCTTGTTGGCAACCTTTGCAACGTCCTTATAATCTTCTGTCGCCGTACAAACGCCATTATCGTCGGTGTCGTCCCAATTTTTCATGAACACACCAACCACATCGTAGCCCTGCTGCTTGAGCAAGAGCGCCGTTACTGACGAGTCTACCCCACCACTCATGCCGACGACAACACGGGTCTTGGAATGATCAACTGCTTGATCAGTCATGGTATCACCATCATTTCAATTAGATTCTGAGAATCAACGATTTGAAGGTCGTTATTATCAGTGAGAATAAGTATAACAGGTGACACTTACCATTTTCAAGTGCTGACTCACGGGAACAAAAACCGCCTAGACGATGTCACGCTTCCGTGACCGCCCAGGCGGTTTAATGATAGCTACTTTTCAACAGGTGTTAAGACGTTTCGTTCCACCAAATTTGCCACTTGATAACCATATTGTTCCACCAGCACATCGTGGTTCGCGTTGGTAAAGATGTTAACATTACCGGTCCCACTAGGATTAACTGTGCTCATTTTAAACACATCAAGGTTTTTCCCAATTAGCACACGAAGTTTAATTGAATCCGCCACGCCAGCAGCTGGGTCCAACGGCCGTTCTAAACTAAAACCACCCGCATTTGTCTGCGTGAATCCAAGGTCGCGCAGCGTGTATTTTTTAATTTGATCGCTTAATCCGTACGTTGTTGAATCTCCCGTAACCGTTACCGTTTTTCCAAATGCCATTAGTTTTCCTTCTTTCCGACAGCCTGTGGTTGTAACCGTGCTGCCACTTCAGTTAGTGCGTGAACAAAGCCGTCAATATCGTCTGTGGTCGTATACCGGCCAAAACTGAGGCGAATGGACTGCATAATGCGCGGTGACCCTTCACCAAACATGGCGACCAGAACGTGACTTGGGTCTAATGAGCCAGCCGTACATGCGGACCCAGCGGACACCGCAACCCCGGCCAGGTCCAGATTTGTCAACAAGACGTCATTTTCTACGCCCTTGATCCACAGATTCAAAACGTGCTGTAAATTATCGGATTTGAGACTGCCGTTGACTTCAAACATCACACCGGCATCCGTCAGTCCATCGATCACGGCCTGTTTGAAACCAGCATACTTGGCTTGACGGGCGGCCTTTTCATCCGGTGTCAACGCCGTTACGGCCGTTGCAAAACCAGCGATGGCTGGAATGTTCTCCGTGCCTGCCCGCCGCTTATCTTCCTGGTCTCCGCCCTTCATGAAGCTTGGGAACTTAATGCCATCTCGACGATACAAAAAGCCCATCTGCTTCGGCCCGTTAATTTTGTGCGCAGACGTGGATAACATGTCAATGTGATCACGGTTCACATCAATGTCCAATAACCCATAGGCCTGCACGGCATCCGTATGGAACCATGCCTGATGATCCTTTAACAGTTCCCCAATTTCGTGAATGGGCATTACAGACCCCACTTCATTGTTTCCCGTCATGATGGAGACCAAAATGGTGTCATCAGTTAAGGCTGACTTGAGGTCGGTCAAACTGATCTCCCCGGCCTCGTTAACGGGCAAGTACACAATGTCAAAGCCATTTTCACCCAGCCACTTGGCCGTTTTCATCACGGACTCATGTTCAATGGCGGTGGTGATGATCCGCCGACCAAGTGCTTTTCTCGCGGTGGCTGTTTGCATCCACACCGTATTGTTGCTTTCCGTTCCACCAGCTGTAAAGACGATTTCATCATCATTCGCCTTAATACTTGTTGCAATAACGTGCCGCGCGTCATCAAGAACGGCCCGCGCCTTTCGACCAAACGCATGAACGGAACTTGCGTTACCAAAATCATGCTGCATTTGGTCCATCATCGTTGCAACCACTTCGTCACTCATTGGCGTTGTGGCAGCATTATCTAAATAAATCGGTTGCACGAATCTGCCTCCTCACTTTATCACTACTTATGCGGTTGCTTGGTTAGCAAAGAAGTTTAACAACATGTTTGCTGACCGCTGACCGGCTTCAATAATAAACTCATCGAATGACACACCAGCGTCACCGTTTCCTGTATCGCTCATCGCACGGATCACTAGATATGGCACGTTGAACTGGTGGGCCACCTGACCAACCGCAGCCCCTTCCATTTCACAGCTTAGCGCCGTTGGGAAATGTGACTTGATCATTGCCGTCGTGGTGTCACTGGCAACAAATGAATCCCCCGTCACGATCAGCCCCCGTTTAACAGCGAGGCCCGTGGCGTCCGCCGCCTGTGTGATGGCTTCTGCCCATTTATTCGAGGCCGCAAACCGTGCTGGTTGTTGTGGAAGTTGCCCATAAACGTAGTTAAAGGCGGTGGCGTCAACATCCCAGTAGGCTGTTTCGTCAGCAATGACCACATCACCCACGTTCAAGCCCTCACCGATTCCACCGGCAGAACCACTGTTGATCACAACGTCGACTGCAAAGTTTGTAATTAACAATGCGGTAGTTAAACCGGCCTCAACCTTACCGATTCCTGATTGAACCAGCACAACGTCTTGCCCACTAATGGTTCCGGTAAAGAAATCAATGTTTCCAACCGTCACAATTTGTTCGTCAGCCAGTTGGGCCGTTAATTCCTTGATTTCTTCTTCCATGGCACATAAAATTCCAAATTTCATCATGATCCCCTAACGTTTACTTTTATTAATGTGCTGCAATCGCCCTAGCCGATAAACCGCAAAATGACATAGACCACCGCGATCAGGGCCACTAACGTAATGATCACAACGTTCAGTCGCCGTGCCAGCCGTTGACTTTTCTCTTCACCAGTCAGCTTGCCATCCGGTTTAACCCGGCTTTCCGGCTGATTGGGATCCATAGTGGGCGTGACGGGTTCCGTCGTTTCATTTTTTTGTGACCGGCGCCGTAACCAGGTTGGCCACTGCCATCCCCGACGTTTTTGTGTTGCCCGTCTTGACGGCTCAGCTGCCGCACTCGTTGAAGGTTCTGGTTGCGCTGTGGCCTGTTCACTACCACGTTTTCGGTACTGTTCACGCGTTAAATTGGGCTCAGACCCAGGTTGTTGATCATCGTTCATCTTGTTCCCTCAATCAATCTTTCGCTTCGCATCGGTTAGGACAGTCTAATCTTCAAACGTCACTAATCCGGCATCAAATAACTGCCAGTAATAAACGGCCATCACGGTCTTTTGATCATCAAGCTTTCCGTCAGCCAACAATTGTTTGGCTTCAGCCAGTGTGTATTCGTGCAGGACGATATTTTCATCTGCATCCTGTGGCAACGCGTCGGCGACAGGCTTCAACCCCGTCACCATGTATAACGTCATGTATTCATCCGTAAACCCAACCGAGGTGTAAAAACCAGCGATTTTATGAATTTCGGTTGCTACATACCGCGTTTCTTCGTTTAACTCACGAATTGCGGCCTCTTTCGCGTTATCGGCGTCACGATCATCCAGTTTCCCTGCTGGGACTTCCAACGTGGTCTTCCCGATGGGGGCCCGCCACTGCTCTTCAAAGATGGCCTTGCCGTCTTCTGTAATGGCCAACATTGCCACCGCGTTTGCATGGTGAACCACATCACGGTGCGCAATCCGGCCATCGGGTAACGCAACGGTTTGATTTTCAACATCAATGATGGCGCCGTGGTACTTGGGGCTTACTGCTGTCACTTTTTCTTCAAAGTTCATTGTGCGTCCGTCCCTTCACCGCGTTTGGTTACCTTCGCGGCTTGCGGGCCACGAACCCCTTCAACAACGACAAAATCGACTTCATCGCCAACCGTTAATGATTTAAAGCCGCTGCCCTCGATTGCCGAAAAATGAACAAAAACATCTGGGTTACCCATAACGGCAATGAAGCCAAACCCCTTTTCTTGATCAAACGTTTTAACAACACCGTGTTCACGGCCATCCGCTAATTTCGCCATGGTCACTCTTCTTTCATGTTTAGACTTTTGTCTAAGTATATGAAACATTCAGCATTTTTTCCAGTTCTGCCCGCTGACTGGGCGAATCTTAACGTTCCCCAATTGATTTTTTAATACATTTTTTAGAAAAGTGACTAAAAAGGTGGTAAAACCGCGATCTCATCGCAATATTATTTAATTTTATTTTTACAATAAGGTTTCTTAAAAATCATGCAGAACATTGAATATTCTTTGATTTAACAGTCTTTGTAGGTGCATGATTTATTTGTGAAAGTTTGTGGATGAATCCGGCTGAACAGCGGCCCGGTTGCGTTTTTCTGCCAGCCCTGTATAATTTCTTTGTCATGAATTACTCAAATTTTCAGACAACCTTTTGAAATTACCCCCTTGGAGGTGGCTAACTTGTTAGGAGTTTTATTGAAGGAACAACGCCTTAACCGCAACATGACGTTAAGACAGTTGGCTGCAACGTTGAACGAACGTTATGGATTGAACCTTTCAGCTGGAATGTTGTCTCGTTATGAAAACGGCACAAACGTTTCAACAGGCAATTTATTCTTCATTGCAGATTTTTTTGAAATTGACTTAACGTCTTTTGCAAAAACATTTGTGGACCAACGCCGAACGGACTTAGCCCGTTAAGCATTAGATCGTCAACCGTCTGAACCTAACCAGTCAGACGGTTTTTTGTGTTCTCAACCGCAATCGTCTCAAGTGCAATTAAAAGCCGCCTTCCAATAACTGGAAGACGGCTTTTAACTAAGCAAGGTTTATTCCTGAATGGTTACTTTTCTAACCCATCGGTAACAGATTCTGGAAATTCAGTCCGCACAATGTGGGCACAACGCGCACATAACATTGGGTAGGCGTCGTCACTACCAACATCAGTTTTGATCATGCGACAACGTTGACAAACATCCCCTTCGGCGTGGGCAACCACCACCGCAACATCATCATAATGAGCGGCTTCTTGTGGTGCTTCTTCCAACGGATGAACATGAAGTTGCGACACGATCAATACTTGCGCCACATCACTGTTCAACGTGTTCAGAACGTTCGCGTAGTGATCACTAACGTACAGGTCAACAGCTGCTTCCATTGGGCGACCGATCAGCTTCTCGTCACGGGCTTCTTCCAATGATTTAAGCACGTTTGACCGGATCTGCATAAAGTCAGCCCACTGTGCAATTAACGTCTCATCCTGCCATTCTGGTTCGATCTCAGGCATTTCTGATAACTGCGCGTACGCAACATCTTCATGAAGGAACGGCCAGATTTCTTCAGCCGTATGGGGCAGCATTGGCGTCATTAACTTAGTGATCCGTGCGATCACTTGGTACAACACCGTTTGCATGCTCCGCCGGGTCTTTGAATTTGCGGCATCAATGTACAAAATGTCCTTTGCAAAGTCCAGGTAGAAAGCGGACAGATCATTCGTGATGAAACTCAAAAGTGCCTTCGAAACGTCAATAAAGTTGTACGCATCGTAGTCGGCCCGAATTTGTTCAACCAGTTTGTTCAACCGGCTTAACATGTACCGGTCTGCACCAGCCAAGTTAGCATACGCAACGCCATTTTCTTTAGGATCGAAATCCGTGACGTTTGCTAACATGAACCGCATTGTATTCCGCAATTTCCGGTAACTTTCAGAGATTTGGGTGAAACTTTCCATGGAAACACGAACGTCGGCAGATGAATCAATGGAAGCAACCCACAACCGGAGAATTTCTGCCCCCATCTGCTTGATGATGTCATCGGGTGAAATTGTGTTCCCGATGGACTTGCTCATCTTCTTTCCGTCTTTATCCAACGTAAACCCTTGGCTCATAACCGCCTTGTATGGCGCGTGACCAGAGATTGCAACGGAAGTGATCAAACTTGAGTTAAACCACCCACGGTACTGATCTGAGCCTTCAAGGTACAGGTCAGCAGGGTATGTCAGTTCATCACGAGCAGCCAAAACAGCCTGATGACTTGAACCAGAATCGAACCAAACATCCATGATGTCCGTTTCTTTGGTAAACATGCCGTTTGGTGAATGTTCTGAAGTGAACCCTTCTGGCAGTAATTCCTCTGCGTTATGTTCAAACCAGTAGTTTGAGCCATGTTCAGCAAAGAGATCGGCCACATGGTTAATTGTTTCTTCCGTCATGATTGGCGTGCCATCTTCTGCATAGAAGATTGGGAGCGGCACACCCCAGGCCCGTTGCCGTGAAATGACCCAGTCACCACGATCTTTGATCATGTTGTACAAACGCCGTTTCCCCCAATCAGGGTAGAACTTAACGTCTGCTAACGCATCCAAGATCTGTTGACGGAATGAAGACACACTGGCAAACCATTGCGGCGTTGCCCGGAAGATGATTGGCTTTTTGGTCCGCCAGTCAAACGGATAACTATGCGTGTATGGCATGTACTTCAATAACAGGTTATTTTCCTTCAGTTTATCCAGACTGATCTTGTTGGCATCCTCATAGAAGACCCCTTCAAAACCAGGGGCTTCTTCGGTCATCCGCCCCTGTTCATCCACTGGTGACAAGATTGGGAGTCCGTACTTGCTTCCGACGTTAAAATCATCTTCACCAAACCCAGGGGCCGTATGAACCAAACCAGTTCCGGCATCCAATGTTACGAAGCTCCCGTTCATCACAAGAATGTCACGGTCATAGTATGGGTGGTGCGCCGTCATGTTTTCTAATTGGGCACCCTTCAGCGTTGTGACCGTCTGAACATCTTCCCAGTCCAGCTTTGCGGCAACGTCGGTTAAGAGTTGCTCAGCCACAACAAACTTCCGGTCATCGCCAGCAACGGTCACAACCGCGTAGTCAAAGCCAGCGTCAACGGTAATCCCCTCAGAAGCGGGAATCGTCCATGGTGTCGTTGTCCACACAACAAAGTAGGTGTTGTCATCTAACAAACCGTGGCCATCCTTGACCTGTTCAGCAAAGAATGCGGATGGTGCTTCAACATCCTTGTAGTCCACTTCGGCTTCCGCCAAAGCAGATTCAGAGGACCATGACCAGTAAACGGGTTTTTGTCCCTGGAAGATGTAACCACGTTTAACAAATTCACCAAAGACCCGAATTTGAGCGGCTTCATATTCTGGTTGAAGTGTGATGTATGGCGTGTCCCATTCACCAGCGACCCCTAACCGTTTGAAACCAGTCCGTTGCTTATCAATTTCCTTCAGGACAAACTGCTTACATAGTTCACGGAACTCAGCGGTTGACATCGCTTTACGGTCAACCCCTTGATTTGTTAAGGCTTGTTCCGTTGGCAACCCATGAGTATCCCACCCAGGCACATATGGTGACCGGTAGCCACTCATTGATTTGTAACGAACGATGAAGTCCTTACTGATCTTGTTCATTGCGTGACCGATGTGGATGTCACCATTGGCATATGGCGGGCCATCATGAAGAACAAACGTTGGCTTGCCCTCGTTTAACTTTTGTCGCTGCTCGTACACCTTGTTTTCAGCCCAAACATTTTGCCGTTCAGCTTCCGTTACAGGTAAATTTCCCCGCATCGGAAACCCGGTTTTGTTCAGGTTCAATGTTTCTTTAATCCGCATTATGTGAGCTCCCTTCCCTTATTTCCATTTTAAACACAAAAAAACTCATCCTACATCAGGACGAGTTCACTCGTGGTACCACCTAAATTTAGACCGTTTCTTGCCCACCCGTCACTTTGGGCGGATGAGTCAACAAATGATCCCTTAAGACCGGATAACGGACGGCGCCGCTTTTTCTTACTACCATTGCTGGCGTTCAGAAAAACACTTCCCAAAGTGATCACTCACCGCATGGTGCCGACTGATCTCTCACCACGTGATCAGTTCGCTGTTCGGACATGCCGTGAGCCCTGGTTTTGGGCACATTACTACATTGCTTATTTAAAATCTGGGTTTGTTGGGGCCTGGCTCATACTCCCGTCCTGTTGGTCATCATTTTCAGGGAAAATCACCACAGTCTGTGATTGTGCCGGTGCTGCATCGTTACTGTCAGCAGCCCCACTTGAATGAACTGGTGTTGAGGTTGCCATGTGACTTGGTGCAACCTGGCTGATGGCTTGTTGCAGTTCAGGATAGTTATCTAACCCGGTTGGTTCCAAGAGTGGACCCCAGTTATCTGCATTCACCAAATCAAGTTGTGATTGTAACATTGCTGCTAACCGTTGCTGGAAGACCTTAGTCTCCTCACGCAATGCGTTCGATTCATTGTTCAACCGGGTTGCATTGTTAGCGGCATCAGTCGTAATTTGGCCAGCCTTTGCCTGTGCTTCAGCAACAACCGCTTGTGCTTGTTGTTGGGCTTCACGGGAGATGTTCCCTGCTTGGGCGCTGGCTTCTTGCTTCACCTTGTCGGCTGCTTCTTGGGCCACCAAGATTGATTGATTCAGCGAGTTCTTCATTTCATCATACTGGCTCAGGTTATGGTTCGCCTTATCCAGTTGATCTTGTAAATCTTTGTTCTGGTTCAGAACCTGTTGGTACCCAGCAATGATTTCATCCAAAAAGTCGTCGACCTCTTGGGCTGCGTAACCGTTACGGCCCTTACGTGTAAATTCTTTGTTGTGAATATCCATTGGACTTAATGCCATAATGACTTCCTCCATCCGAAACGAAATCCGTAAATTGCTTACGTCTTCATACATCCTTAAGCATAAGTTAACTACGGACAACTGACAAGTCGATTTTTAGTTTATCTTTCCGTGTTTTACCATTTAATGCATCTAGCCGAACCCGACCAAAGTGCCGGACAGAAACCATGTCCCCTGCACCAAGGTCAGCGTCCGCATGTTGATTGGTCATCCAGTTTAAGCGAACGTCACCACTTTCAATGATGCCCTTCGCACGGTTTCGAGACAGATTGAATGCCTCTGCGACCACCGTGTCTAGCCGTAGTGACGCCACTAACCCAGTTATGTGCTCCCAATCAATCTGGGGCCGCACCATGTCGCCAAGTTCACGTTCACTAAGATGAACCTTAATCTTACCGATCCGGTCCACCTGGAGTTTGAAATACTCGGCCATGTTCTGGGCCACCACAACCTGCCAAACCCCATCATCAGTCACAATGTCACCAAAAATGGTGGGGGCGATTCCCTGATTAGCCAGGGTCCCTAAAATTTGTGAGTGATGCAGCTCGGCAAACTTTGTTGGATAAACGATTTCAAACAATTGTAACTCAAAATCCGCGGTTTGGGGGGTGTAATAATCTGGGAAGATCAACGCCCGTTGCTGTTCAGCACCAGGATACCCACCATTCATATGAACCGCTAACCCGTCTTGCCGATTAATCAACGTTTGCAAGATGTACAGCTGGCGCGGATTTAAGAAGCCCGTTAAATACGGGCGGTACTGACTGGCCGCGGTTGCGATCCATGTCTGTGCCGTTTCAACAAACGGGGCTTCTTCGGCACGAAAGTGTTGTTCAATGTTCCCTTGCCCTACCAATGCCTTCGCACCTCCCTCACCGAATAACGGTCAGATTACAGTAATGTCAACAGGTACTGCACACCGCGTTGCGCCAATTGCAGGACGATGATCCCAACCAATGGGCCAAAGCTCAACCCAAAGAACGGTGGGACGAAATCAAACATCCGCAGATAAGGTTCACAAAGACGGGTTAAAAATTGACCAAATGCTGTTCCATAGGCGTTAGGAAACCATGACATGAGAATGTAAATCACAATTGCTAACATGTACAGTTGAAACGCCGAGTTAATGACAAACCCAATAAAACCAAGTACAGCCATAACGAAAGTTACTCCATTTCACACGTAACCACTGTTGTTACGTAAGTTCTAAAACGACGAATTCTGATCAAACCGGGTGCTAAGATCACCCGAAATTTCAAAGTTATTTGGCGTGCACAAGAAAATTGTCTCACCGACCCGCTTGATTTCACCACTAATGGCAAACACCGTTCCGGTTAAAAAATCAACAATGCGTTTACTTGACTCATCATCCAACTTTTCAAAGTTAACGATGACCGCCTGATTTTCAATCAGCTGCTGAGCGATGCCCTTCACATCTGAGTAAATCCGGGGTTCAAACAGCGCAATGTGCGTTGGCGCTGCACTGCGCCCTGCCATGTCGACCACCTTTGCCGCCGTCCGCTTCGTGTTCATGTTTGAAGCTGAGGCAGTTGAACGGGGCATGGACTGTGTTTGCGATGCTGGCTCATCCATTTCTTCTGTGCCAAAGAAGTTGCTAAAGCTAAATGCCATGTTAATCTCCTCTAACAATAAAGTCACTCAACCGCTTGAGTGACTCGAAGTTATCAATTTACCTAGTCTTTGTCCTGACGGTGACGACGCCGGAAGAACGCTGGCGTGTCTAAGCCATCATCTGAACTTTGGCTAGCTTCACTGGCTGGTGCGCTAGCCGCAGAGTTATTAAAGACATCAAAGTCCGGTTTGTCAACGCCCGCAAACTCACCGTTCGCTTGTTGTTGCTCGCTTGTTGGCCGGTTGTTGGTCGTTGGCTGTTGCCGGATGTCCCAGTTACCAAACGGATCTGTGTTAGTAACCGTTTGTGTTGGGGCTGCACTTGCAAGTGTTTCATCAAACGGTGTCCGTGTTGATGTTGCACCTGTTGAAGCGTTATTTGCTGACCGGCTAGCCTTCTTATGGTCGATTCCAGTCGCAATAACCGTCACGCGGACTTCATCACCTAAGTTTTCATCAATTGATGTCCCGAAGATAATGTTAACGTCCGTTGTGGCTGCTTGCGCCACAATGTCTGATGCCGTTTGGGCTTCAAACAGGGACAGGTCTGGGCCACCAGTGATGTTCAGTAAGACCTGTTCGGCACCATCAATGGAAACTTCCAAAAGTGGTGAAGAAATGGCCGCTTTGGTGGCATCACCAGTCCGGTTTTCACCAGAAGCAGAGCCGATTCCCATCAGGGCAGTTCCTTGGTCCTGCATAACTGTCTTCACATCCGCAAAGTCCAAGTTAACGTAACCAGGTGATGTAATCAAGTCAGAGATCCCTTGAACCCCTTGACGCAACACATTGTCGGCTTCTTTGAAGGCTTCCATCATTGGCGTCTTCTTATCAACCATTTCTAACAACCGGTTATTGGCAATGATGATCAATGTGTCAACGTTGCTCTTTAAGTTGGCAATTCCTTCAGCGGCGTAACGCCCCCGCTTTGGTCCTTCAAACGTGAACGGACGGGTAACAACCCCAACCGTTAATGCACCCTGTTCCTTGGCGATCCGCGCAACAACTGGTGCAGCACCGTTCCCGGTTCCACCACCCATCCCGGCCGTCACAAAGATCATGTCAGCGCCGGATAGTGATTCAGCAATTGCATCTTCACTTTCTTCCGCTGCCTTTTGACCAACTTCTGGGTTGGACCCTGCGCCCAATCCACGGGTCAATTTTGGCCCTAATTGGATTTTAGTGGTTGCGTTGCTGGCATCTAATGCCTGAATATCCGTGTTGGCAACAATAAAGTCAACTCCGGTTACCCCTTCATCGATCATTCGGTTGACGGCATTGCTACCCCCACCACCGACACCGATGACTTTGATTTTTGCGCCAACTGGTTGGCTGAAATCCGTTGCGTTTTCCATGTTATGGTTCCTCCAATAACTTAATCGAAGAAGTTGCGGAAGAAATTACGAACGCTACTCGTCCGGTCCTTCTTAACTTCTGCGGTGTCACTTGATTGACTGTTGTTTGTTGATTGTTGACGTGCTGTTGGTGCGGCAGCACTAGCGGCCTGACGGGGTTGTGCTCGCCGATCAACGGCCGGTTCAATTGGCGCTTGGGGCACAAACTCACCCATTAACGCATCCTTTACCAACCGCTGCGTTTCTGTTTGCCAGCCACTGTACGTAATCAACGCCAAGGCCGTTGCGTTTTGTGGATGGCGCAGTCCCATTTGATCAGGTACATAAATGTGGACATGAACGCCGAACACTGATTCGGCAAGTTCCACAATTCCTGGTAATGCGGCAACCCCACCAGTGAGCATGACCCCACCAGGGAGTTCAAGCGCAGCAACCTCATCAAGTGAGGCGCGTAACGTTTCGAAGATCTGCCGTAACCGTGCTTCAATGATCTCAGCTAAATAGTGTTCTGTCACCTGAACTGGCTCGCTTTGACCAACAACATCCACTGGAAAGCGATTTTCTTCACTAGCAGCGCTTGCAATGGCAAAGCCATAATCACGCTTTAAGCGCTCCGCGTTTTCCATTGAGGTGTTCAATACCACGGAAATGTCCTTGGTAATGAAATCGCCACCCTCTTGGTCCACAACGGCATACTTCAATTTGTGATCGTGAATGACCGCTGCACTAGACTGACCACCACCGAGATCGATAATGACAGTCCCAAAATCTTGTTCACCATCATTTAGCACAGTTCGACCAAGTGCCAATGGCGTGACGGTTACGTCAGCCACATGGAGTCCGGCCTGCTCAACCGCCTTTTTGGCGTTATGAACGATGGTCTTTGGACCGGTGTACATCGTTCCGTGCAATTCTAACCGAACACCCATCATGCCACGAGGGTCTTTGATTTCATCAAAGCCGTCCACAACAAATTCATCTGGCGCCAGTGCGATGATTTCGCGTTCAGGTGGCAAACTTTGAAACAAAGCTGCGTTCGTCACGTTTTGAACGTCACGGTCTGTGATTTCACGTGCTTGGTTACCATCAGCGACGGCAACCATCCCAGTTGTTGGTTCAATTTTTAGCTGGTTAGCTGGAATTCCTAAGATGATCGAGTCGATGTGAACATTGGCCTTTTGTTCGGCTTGCTGAATGGCACTCCGAATGGCGCTTGCGGCCTGATCGATATCAACGATCACCCCACGACTAAGGCCGTGTGATGGTTGTGTTCCTGCTCCGATCACGTTCATTTCGCCGTTGTTATTTTCGGCAACGATCACCTTGATTGTGGTGGTCCCAATATCCAACCCGACGAAAATTTCCGCATTATCCATATCTACCGGAACCTCCTAAAAATTATGCTTCATCAAAATAATTTTGTTTTAATCATTCAATTCATTGATTTTGTTGATAATACAGAGTGTTCACTCCATATTCCAATTACTAAAAGTTTACCATACTTAGGGTAAGTAACGCACCCGGATTTGAAAAAACACCGCACTAGAGCGGCGTTTTTAACAACATTTCCCACAATTTAATTTTTTCATGACTTTTGCCGTCATCGTCACGAAAATTATTGCGTTGTCACCTGACTCTGGGCCACATTTGATGACGCGGTTGTCGGTGATTTTTCAGATGAACTTGAGCTTGTTTGACTCGTTGAGCTTTTGGCCGCCTTAAACGGGTGCGAATAAGCCCCAACTTCAAGGTTAATGACACCCTTTTTGTTCATTGACGCTGCAATCTCCGGATAATACTTCATTTTAGCGCCAAATGTGTCTGCTGTCGCGTAAACTTCATTGCCATCGTTCATAAATAGATGCAACCGGTCCGGATTTTCTTTAGTTGGCGATAAATCAATTTGTGAAATTCCGCGCTTTACGTCCGCCGATAAACCAGCATACTGTTTAATCACCGTTGCAAACGTATCGTCCGATTTAAAGCCACCGTAAACGGGGTAGCCAGATCCCGCCACCGGATGATCCTGAGCCGTTTTCAAAATTCGCCCATTTTCGATGACGACATAATACTTATTGTTCTGCATTAAGTACCCTGCCTGACGATACTCTTTTGCCGTTAGCTGAACCGTCCACCCATTTTGAATCTTCACAGAAAGGTGCTGAATAAGGTCATTATTCTTGGTTGCGGTGGCCTCAAGTTGCCGATCGTGGCGCCAAATTGTCCACAGCGGCTGACCGGACTTAACACCACTAGCCTGAATGATTTGCTTACTGGTCAATGTTTTAGTGTGGTTAGCGGTCACTGAATGCACCATTAATAGTGGTGATCCCATTAGCCCCACTAACAACAACAATCCGGCGAAAACGCCTCCCACCAAATGGCGGCGGTGCCGATTAACGACATCACTGTGTGGCGGCTTTGGTGGGGTCGCGTTAATCGGCTTTATTTTCGGCGTTGTCCTTGCACCACGACCTGACCGGAACAGTCGTGCCCGTTTCTTTGGTGGAACTGTTTGTGAACCAATTCGATTTGCGATGGCCAACGCCTTCCTTCTTTGATGAACTTAACCGTCCCCATCGATGGTAAAGACGGGAACGTCCCCTACTTTAAATTGATTACTTTGATTGAACAAGTGCCGTTACGGCGTCTAACAGCTGGTCGGCAGCGTCTGGTACGCCCATCTTTTTAGCAGCCGCGGCCATCTGTGTCCGCTGGGCATCATTTGTCATCAACTGATCCACAACACTCATTAACCGGTCCACCGTTAGTTCAGGTTCCGTGATCATTTCCGCGGCCCCAACCTTTACCAAACTTTTGGCATTCTTTGTCTGATGATCGTTTGTCACGTATGGACTTGGAATTAAAATGGACGCAATTCCCAGTGCCGTAATTTCTGCCAGACTTGTTGCCCCTGCCCGGCCAACAATGGCGGCTACCCGTGGCAATACTTCTGGCATGTTACTGATGTACGGTTTAACGACCACATTTTCAGCGGGGTGAATGCCATCCGCTTCTAACTGGGCCATCACATCGTCATAACGCTTCTGCCCAGTCACAAAGACAACCTGGTACGGCCGCTGATTAAATTCAGGAATTGCCTTTTCACTAACGGCATTAATTTTTAATGCCCCCTGGCTTCCACCAAAAATCAACAGGGTCGGCACATCATCCTTCAGCCCGTAGCTCGACCATTGAAAATCACTGTGCATCGTGGCCACTTGTTGGGCCCGCGGGTTTCCGGTGAAGATAACCTTTTGTTCTGGAAATTGATCACGGGCATCCTCAAACGCAATGGCGATCTTATCCACAAACCGTGCCAAAAACTTATTGGTGACCCCGACAACGGAATTTTGTTCATGAATTAGCGTTGGAATGTGCATCCGGCTAGCCGCATACAACACGGCTGAACTGACGTAACCACCGGTTCCCACAACAACATCCGGTTTAAAATCTGCAATAATTCGGCGTGCTTCCCGCACCCCTTCAATGAATAACCGGAGGGTACTAATGTTTGTCGTTAACCCGTGCCAGTTTTTTTGCCGTGAAAACCCCTGTAATTTAATGGTCTCAAACCGGATTCCACGGGCTGGCACAATTTTGCTTTCCAGGCCGCGTTGCGTTCCAACATAACAAAATTCAGCCGTGTTGTCGTGCGCCTTTAAATCATCAATTAATGCCAACGCAGGGTAAATATGCCCCCCGGTGCCACCACCAGATACCATTAATCTCATGCGTGTTGCTCCTTTTGTCCCGTCAATTGTTCAACAGCTTTAATGTATTCGTCCCCGCGCACCTCAAAGTTCGGGAACTGATCCCATGAGGCGTTCGCCGGTGAAAGGAGAATAATGTCACCCTCGTCACTCATTTGATAAGCGGCAGGGACAGCAGCAGGCGCGTTTTCAGCAAACTGAATGTTTGTAATGCCCGCCTTTTTGGCAGCATCAGCTAACAACTCTTTTGTCTGCCCGAATAAAACAACGCCCTTCACGTGCGCCTTTAAATCGTCAACCAACCGGTCAAACGTAAACCCGCGGTCTAAGCCCCCAGCAAGCAAAACGATTGGCCGGCTAAACCCACGAAGGGCCATCTGGGTTGCTTCAATGTCCGTCGCCTTGGAATCGTTATAAAAATCCCGGCCTTCATACGTCATCACATACTGTAAACGGTGACGAACACCAGCAAATGTCCGCAGTGTTCTGGCAATGGCCTCACTTGTCTGCCCGGCAATCTTGGCGGCAGCCAGTGCAACCAGCGCATTTTCAACGTTTTGTTCACCCGGGACGTTAATCGCGCTAACCGGCAAAATTGCTTCGCCCCGCCACATTAACTGACCGTCAGCCACATAGGCGTCAGTCTCCGGTAAGCCTTCTCGTGACACTTTGATGATCTGTGCCCGCGATTGCGTTGCTAACTCGCGTAGTTCAGGCAAGTCCCAGTTCATCACCAAGTAATCATCCGCTGTTTGATTCATGGTAATCCGCATTTTGGCAGCCACATAGGCGTCACGACTTCCATGCCAATCAATGTGGGCAGTGTAAATGTTTGTGATCACCGCAATGTGCGGGTGCAAGGTTTGAATCCCTGCCAGCATGAAACTAGACAGTTCTGTCACCAAAACATCTTTTTCTCCGACCATCTGGACCACCTGGCTGGCCGGCACACCAATATTTCCGGCGTACTTTGCAACGCCCACCGTGCGATCCTGGTTCAACATGTTCGTAATCATGGTGGTGACCGTCGTCTTGCCGTTTGTACCGGTAACCCCAATGAGTTCAGCGTCATTTACCTGAGCAGCCAATTCAACCTCTGAAATCACCGGAATGTGGTGCGCCTGAGCGGCCTTGATCAACGGATTACTGTAAGGAATTCCTGGGTTTTTCACCACAAGGGCAAAGTCTTCTTCTAATAACGACACCGGGTTACTTCCTGCAATGACCCGAATTCCGTCAGCAACGAGTGCCTTTGCCTCTGGATTTTCATCAAACGGTTTCGCATCGTTTGCCGTGACCAGGGCGCCCAGTTTCTTTAGTAAGCGCGCGGCATTCGCCCCACTCTTTGCCAATCCTAAAACCAACACCTTTTGATTTTTATACGTCGTTATTTGTTTCACAGTGTGCACCCGTTTCTTTAAATTTTTAAAGCTAAAAGCCATATGTACCCGGTTGATCACATTCAATCAACCGGACAGTTAATCATTTACATTATTAATATGTTACCACATCGCCCAGATGCCGGTAATTGCCATCACGGCACCAATTGCCCAAAACGTCAGGTCAATGCGCCATTCACCCCAGCCATCCAGTTCAAACTGATGGTGGATCGGCGTCATTTTAAAGAGCCGTTTTCCGTGTGTGATGTGGAAGTAGCTCACCTGAATCATAACCGTGGCCGTTTCCGTAACGAACACACCACCGACCCATAGTAGAGATAACTCATGGTGTAACAAAATGGCAACGGCTGCTAAGGCCCCACCCAGTGCTAAGGAACCCATGTCCCCCATAAAAATCTGCGCTGGCTTATGGTTCCACAACAGAAAGGCTGCTAAGGCCCCAACGGTTGCTAAACAAAACGTCATGACCCCGTATTGCTGTTGGTGCTGAGCAATGATGCCGTACGCAAGAAAGGCAATGATGGAAAGCCCCGTGGCTAAACCATCCAGGCCGTCCGTTAAGTTGACCGCATTTGAAAAGCCGATCAGCCAGATGATTGCAAACAAGCCATACCCGATGCCAAGCGGCACATTGCCAACAAACGGCACATGCAGGTTCATGGAAAAACCAGCGATTGCAAACATAATGACGAACACAACGGCTCCGATAATTTGCCCAAGCATCTTTTGTCGAGCCTTCAGACCATCGTTTTGCCGATTAAACACCTTAATGGAGTCATCCCACATGCCCAGCGCCCCATAGAAAATCATGGTAAACATAAGCATTCCGGCACTGCCATCAAGATGGTGTTGCACCAGCCCCACAATAAGCGTTGTTACGATGGCGGCCACAATGAACATCAGGCCTCCCATCGTCGGTGTACCATTCTTTTTTTCGTGCCAACTGAGACCCTTTTCCCAGATGGTTTGGCCCTCACCGTGGGCGCGGAAATACCGAATTAAAAAGGGTAAAAAGATTGCCGTAATGGCAAAAGCCACCACAAGTGACCAGATCCAAATATTGAGTTGCATAACGCTACTATCCCTACTTTCACATAATAAATGATTGGTGCCGGCTACTTAAATTTCACCACTAACTGTGCGTTTCGTTGAATGGTTTGACCAGCCGCAATGTTTTGCTCGGTCACATAACCACTGCCTGAAGTTGTCACGGACATCCCGGCTAGTTTAGCATACGCTAACACATCCCCCATTGACCATCCCTTCATGTCAGTCATGGTCAAATTATCACCTGCCCGTAAGAAGATTCGTTGGTTCGTGAGACTCGTGTCACCACCCTTTGGCGATTGCGCCGTGACCTTTTTACCATCACCGATCACAATCGGCGTTAACGATTTTGCCGTTAACTGTTGGCTGGCGTCACTCACCGCCGTCCCCGTTAGTGATGGGACCTTGACCGTCGCTGTCTTCCCGGTTTTAGCAGTGTCATGGTTCATTTCCAGGGCCTCTTGCATCACCGGTTTGAACACGTCACTTTCCCACTTCGTAATGGTTTGATCAGGCACTTGCTTTGGTTGGTTAACGGTCACGTACAACAGGTACCGGGGGTTTTTGGCCGGTGCCATTCCAATAATGGAGTTCAGCGTTGAATCCATGCCGTCCATGTACTGCCCGTTACTCCCAACAACTTGCGCTGTCCCAGTTTTAGCAGCAACTTTATACCCGTCGATCTTAAAGTCCTGCCCCATCCCGTAGGATTTATACACATAATCCGTCATGTGATCGCGAACCGACTTAGCGGTTGCCGCACTGATCGGGTGCCCCACCATGGTTCGTTTGCCCTTATAGACAACTTTCCCGGTGTTCGGGTCAACAATTTTATCAATGTAGTACGGCTTGATCATGGTTCCGTCACCCGCAATTGCCGTGTACGCCTGCAATAACTGCATGGGGGTCACCGTGATCCCCTGACCAAACGCCGTGTTGGCCTGTTCAATCGGCTGTGAAAACTGCATGGTTCCACTTGCTTCGTTTGGAAGTCCACTCTTGGTCGACTTTAAGAACCCAAACGCCTTGATGTACTTCTGCCATGCGGTAGCGCCCATTTGTTGCTCCAAATGGGCCATAGCAACGTTACTGGATAAGTCGAACCCTTTAGAGTACGTGATGGTTCCCCACCCATTGGGGTTCCAGTCCGGAACGACTGAGTTATCAATTTTGTACCGACCCGACTGATACGTTGCATTCCCGTTGAAGTTCCCGGTATCAATGGATGCTGCCAGTGAAATACTCTTCATGGTCGATCCTGGTTCAAACGGATTTTCCACCAAGAGGTTACTCCATTGATCGTTCAATCCTTCCATCGTTGACGCATTAAACGTGGGCCGTTGTGTTGCGGCCACGATCTTACCGGTCTTAGTGTCCACCATCATGGCCACCATGTTCTTTGGTTGAAGTTTGTTATACAAAACCTGCATTTGATTTTCCAGCAGGTTTTGTAACGGACTACTCAACGTCGTGTACACGTTATCCCCGTTTTTAACGGCCTTCTTGTTTTGCTGTGAATTCGGCAGTGTATAGCCAGACGAATCGTGCTTTGTCTGCTTAATTCCGTTTTCACCGGTCAACTTTTGATTCAGCTGTTGCTCGATCCCCATCTTACCGACGAGCGCCGTGAGCCCGTTTGAATCTTCCACCGGTTGCGCGTAGCCAATAATGTGGCTGGCAAAAATACCGTTTGGATACAGCCGCGCACTTTGCGTGGTAAATTCAATCCCACTCAGATTGGCCTGCTCGATCTTACGTTTTGTGGCAATGGATAGGTTCTTCCCGGCGGCACCAAATTCCACCTGGAAGGTATCCTTTTTTGCCGACGTTAACGTCGCCATGATTTTCTTTTGGTCAACGTTCAGTGCTGCCCCCAAGGTCTTTGCAACCTTCGCTTTATCCGTCACATACATTGGTTTCCCAGTCGTCGATAACTGTTCCTTATTCAGGACCGCATAGACGGTGTATGTATTTGTATCCATCGCAATGGCGTTACCCTCTGCGTCATAAATCGTTCCCCGTTTGGCATGAACCGTCTGCTGCTCCGTATAGAGCGCCTGTGCCTGTTTCGACAGACTCACGTTTTGAACATGCTTACCCACGGCAATATAAACAAAACGAATGCCCAGCAAGATAAACACCGCAAGAATTGCAATCAGCAGTGTATTACCAAAATGCTGACGATTACGACGGGTGTTACCTAAACTAGACATTCGTTGCGGATCTTTTTTCATTATTTACTAACATTCCTTATGTTTTGACTGGACAGCGTCAACCCATTTTTAACAGCGACCGCATCCAACCGGGACCGGCTTGAAAGTTCACTGATTTCTTGGTTGGCAGAGGCATTTTTTGTGTTGACCTTGCTTAACTGAGCCTGCGTAGTCTGAAGTGTCCGTTGCGAAGCTGTAATGGCAATCTGCGTATGAATGATGTTGATCGCAAAGCACACCACGATAATGCTACAAACTGCACCCAGCAACACTTCAAAGCCAGAAAGTGGCAATCGTTTAAACCCGGGGTTTTGTTGGTGATCCGACTGACCAGCTGGTGCGGCTTGTCGTTTTGGTTCTTCTGGTTGGGGTTGCGCTAAATTCTGTGCCATTAAGCTTAACTTCTTCCTTAAATTTTATGTGTAACAGTCATTGCATCATTCAAATGGTGGCCTAATCAACCACCGCGTTGCGTTCAATGACCCGCAACTTTGCACTATGTGAACGGCGGTTATCCGCCAGTTCCGTTGCTGTGGCCTCAATGGGTTTTCGATTGACCAGGTGGAACTGGGGTAACATGTCATCCGGAACCACCGGCAACCCAGCCGGCAACTCTGGCAACTCCGTTTGTTCCTTAAACATGGTCTTAACCAACCGATCTTCTAATGACTGGAAGGTGATACAACTGACGCGGCCACCAGGATTTAGGAGCTTCAATGCTTGCTCCAAAGAACTTTCCAGTGCGCCTAATTCATCGTTGACCGCAATCCGAATGGCCTGAAAGGTCTTTTTGGCCGGGTGCCCACCATGTCGTCTGGCCCCCATGGGAATGGCATTTTTAATTAGTTCGGCCAGTTCCAACGTGGTTGTGATGGGATGATCTGCCCGGGTCTTCTCGATTTGCCGCGCAATCTGCTTGGAAAATTTTTCCTCACCGTAACGGTAAAAAATCCGAACCAGTTGGTTGTAATCCCACTCGTTAACCACCTGCATTGCTGATAAGTCCTGGTCTTGATTCATCCGCATATCAAGCGGCGCGTCCAACCGGTAGCTAAAGCCCCGCTGTGCGTCATCAAACTGCGGGGAACTTACACCGAGGTCATACAAGACACCATCAACATGGGTCACGCCCTGGGCCGCCAATGCAGCGGTCAATTCACGAAAGTTTGCTTTGATCAGGGTCAATGTACCAGCCGCTATTGCCGCGGCCAAGTGTTCTTTATTGTAATCCAGTGCCGTTTGGTCCTGGTCAAATGCGTATAGGTGACCCGTCGTCAATGCACTCAAAATCTTAGCTGAATGTCCGCCACCGCCAAGGGTACAGTCGACGTAGACGCCATCAGGCTTGATGGCAAGTCCATCCACTGCTTCGTTTAGTAACACCGTCACGTGATTAAATGTTGCCATGCCGCCCTCCTCTCAGTTATTCAGCCCATTAAAAATCAAAATCTGCCATCGCTTCTGAAATATCATCAATATTATCTGCAGTTGTTTCATTGTATGCAGTCCACTCATCAGCGGCCCAAATTTCAAACCGGTTGGACACCCCAACAATGACACACGCTTTTTCTAACTTCGCATGTTCGCGTAATGGCGTGGAAATGTTGATGCGGCCCTGCTTATCAAACTCACATTCAGTTGCGCCGGCGAACAAAAACCGGGCAAACGCACGGGCATCACGTTTAGTTAACGATAATGCCTGGGTCTTTTCGACCAACTGGTTCCAATCGGCTTCAGGGTAGCCGAATAAACAGCCGTCAAGTCCCCGTGTCACTATGAATTTATCGCCCAGTTGGTTCCGAAATTTGGCGGGAATAATGAGTCGCCCTTTGTCATCAACGTTATGCTGAAACTCGCCCATGAACATGTTTGACTCACCTCCCCAACCAATTTTGTTTAGCTTCATTAGGAAACCCTTACCAATGTTGTTTTCAACGGTGGTTACACGGTCTCCATACTGCTTACGAAAAAAAGCTTACCACAATCCCCCACTCTCTACCACGTGAAACAGAAAATTGTATTATTTTTGTTAAATAATTGTTTTTTAAATGGATTAAAAAAGCTTCTCAATCATTGTTAGGCCGGGCCTAATTTCCATTTAATCCCGTTTTTGGAAAATGGTGGGGGATTTTTGTAAACTGTCCCAGCTACCAGCAATAAACGTCGCCAAATTAAAAATCGCTAAGGTCAGGATGCCCTGTGACATCCTGACCTTAGCGATTTTTAATTTTTTTACACAGTTGGTATTACTACCTGCGCGTCATTAGAACGACGATCACCGTGATGATGTATATGGCAAGCCAGTAGAGATCACTACTGCGCCAGTACACGACCGCCCATTTTTGGTAGCTAACGGGTTTGCGCCCCTGAAAGATTCGCCACGCTGTAATGATCCCAATCAAAAACCAGCCGGCAACCGCCCATAAAAATAGTGGGCGAACACTAAGCGTGCCCATTAACAAAACGTTTAACACGAGCAACACCGGTAACAATGCATCCAGTGGATGAATCCACGCTGGCCAGTGCTTATGGGTTAACCGCCGCAAGAGAAACATAATGATGGCTAACAGAATTAAACACGCCACCTGAATGATAATTTCGTTGATCACACTAGCCACCTCGTCATTTTTTACAGTGTTAGTATACTGGTTTGAAAACAGTGACGCAATCGCCTACACTCTATGTTATCAATTGCACTTAGCGGTTAACAGTAAGTTAACCAGAAGGATACCCACATGATTGAATACTATGTTAACGACACAACGGGCCATTTGCTCCCCGTCGCCGGTCCCACGACCGACTGTTGGATCAACGTGATCCAACCCACGCCAGATGAAATCAATGAACTTGTTGCCCGCTACCACTTTCCGGCCACATACATCAGCGCCATTTTGGATGACCGTGAAAAGCCGCGGGTCGACGGGATTGATCCCAACCGACCGAAGCAGCCGCTCCACCTGCTCCTCCAATTTCCGCAATATGAAACAACGCCCCTGGGGTACCTTGGCTTTGCCACCTATCCGTTTTCGTTCATTTTAACGGAGACCGCCGTCATCACCGTAAGTGCCCACCCGGCACCGTTCATTCATAGCTTCATCATGAACCCAACGGATACGGCCATTAAAATTGCCGACCGGCAGGACTTCATTTTACGGTTTGGTTGGTACATTGCCCATGACTTTGTCCATGCGCTCACCCTCACCGAACGCCAAACAAAAGCCCTGGAACGTGAATTGACCACGGCCACCTGTAACGACCAACTGTACCAAATTATGGCGCTGCAAAAGTCACTCATCACGTTCACCAACGCTTTAAACGATAACCGGCCGGTGTTAGACCAAATTTCCACAGCACCCGCTTATTTCAACGGCCCCGACTTTCAAGAACTGTTGGCCCAAATCATTATTGAAACTAACCAGGCTCAGTCGATGGCCGTCATCCAAAATGACATCCTCACCCAGTACAGCAACATGGTTTCTGCCATTGTTTCCAACAATTTAAATGAAGTGATGAAACTGTTAACCTCCGTCACGTTGATCATGACCATTCCAACGGTGATCGCCGGAATTTACGGCATGAACGTAACGCTCCCGTTTGCGCACTTTGCCCATGCGTTTGCCCTTGTGATGGCAGCGACGGTCATCATCTGTCTGCTCACGGCCAACATTTTGCGGCGTCATGACTGGCTCTAACTGGGAATTAGTCGCTTCTCCCTTGTACTTTACCGGAGAACACGTTAACATGAAGCATAAAAGTTTTAAGGAGTAGTTCATTTATGCAAGGTAAGAAAAAGCGTAGTGGCTTTGAAAAATTAACGATGGTCGTTGTTTGGTTCATGATTATTTTGACCCTCGGTGGGGTCATTTTAGCGGCCTTGCAACCACTAAATCTCTTTTAATCAGCACCAAGTTTGCTCATTAACCACCTAAAAACCCGTTCGCGTGTCTAAAATGACACGCGAACGGGTTTTTAGGTGGTTTTGTAATTAACCTTGTGACTGCGGCGATTCTTGTTGGTACACCTGGCGCGGTCGTGAACCATCAGCCGGTCCAACGATCCCCTTGGTCTCCATGTCGTCAATCATCCGGGCAGCCCGGTTATAGCCGATTCGAAACCGTCGTTGCAGTAGCGATGTTGACGCCTTTTGTTGCTCCTGAACAAAGGCAACTGCCTCATCAAACAGTTCGTCCATATCGTCTGCACGTTCTTCATCAGCAGTTTCCGCTAAGTCCGCATCGCTCACCGTCATACTGTCATCGTATTCGGCTGTCTGTTGTTCCTTAATGAAGGACACCACAGCCGCCACATCTTGATCCGAGATAAATTCCCCCTGAACCCGGGTCGGTTTGTTCTGGTCAATGGGTTCATACAGCATGTCCCCACGACCCAACAGCCGTTCAGCCCCGTTACTGTCCAAAATGGTGCGTGAATCGATCCCACTGGAAACAGCAAACGCAATTCGTGACGGCACGTTTGCTTTGATTAATCCCGTGATGACATCCACAGATGGGCGTTGCGTCGCTAGAATCATGTGAATCCCAGCGGCCCGGCCCATTTGCGCAATTCGAATGATGGCATCCTCAACCTCTGACGAAACGGTCATCATTAAGTCAGCCAATTCATCCACAATCGCCACCACATACGGCAGCTTCGGCTGCGCCACGTTGGTGCCCCCGTTGTTATGTTCAGCCAGTTTGTTGTAGCCATCGATGTTTCGAACACCGTAATCAGCAAACAACTCGTACCGCCGCGTCATTTCGGCCACCACCTTGTGAAGCGCCTTGGCTGCCCGCTTTGGTTCCGAGACCACCGGCGTGAGCAAGTGAGGAATGTCGTTATAAACGGACAGTTCGACCCGTTTCGGATCGATCAGCATAAACTTCACTTGATCTGGCTTCGCCTGCATCAGTAAGCTTGTAATGATCCCGTTGATGGCCACTGACTTCCCTGATCCTGTTGATCCGGCAATTAACAGGTGCGGCATCTTCGTTAAATCACACATCACGATGTTCCCGGTGACATCACGCCCCAGTGGCACATTCAGTACCTTATTGGCGTGAGCCGGGGCATGTTCAATCACATCCCGGAAGGAAACCGTGGAAATCTCCTTATTAGGGACTTCAATTCCGATCAACGGTTTCCCTGGAATTGGCGCTTCGATCCGAATGTCCTTCGCTGATAGTGCAAGCGCCAGGTCATCCGCTAAGTTAACGATTTTGGAGACCTTGACCCCAATGGCCGGGTGAAGTTCATATTTTGTGACTGATGGTCCTAGACTGACATTTTTCACCTCAGCCTCCACGTTAAAACTCGCGAGTGTTTTCTGTAAAATCCGGGAATTCTCCTCAATCGCGTTATATTCACCGCTTTGATCCGTTGGCGGGATTTCTGTTAACAAACTCGCCGTTGGAAACTGGTAATCAGAAAGGTCTGCTGACGTACTTGCAAACGGTTCGGGGTCTGTCTCCGGAAGCTTGTCCGTATGATCAGCCGCCACCGTGATTTTTGGTGCGATTGGTGGTGCTTGTGTAACCGGTGTTGCTTTTTGAGCCGGTGCTGTCACTGGTGGTTGTGGCTGTACGACTGGTTCAGGTGTCGTTTTCGGTTCTGACTGTGGTTTGACTGGCTGATCTGGTGTCACGGTGTGCTCCACCGCTTCAGAAACGAAGTGCCGGCTCCACATCGCCACATGGCGACCGGTGCGCGCCAAGAACCGCCACAGCCAAACTAGTCCCCGACCAACCGTTGAGAACGGAATGTTAAGAAGCAACATTGCCCCAACAAACAGTAGTACGGTGGACAGCAATGCTGCCCCTAAGTTAGCCACTGTGTGTTCAAACAGCGCATAGACTGCCGCGCCAATCATGCCACCGCCGACGTTCGTATTCAGGGTGCCACCCCGTAAGTTTTCGCCCAAAAACCCCCAGGTCAGTGCGATAAACTTCGTGTGGTAATTCAACCCCATAAACAGTCGTAAGTGATCGTAAACGAGCACCCCGAGGTACACGAGCAGCGCGCCCGTTACCTGCTGCCGCGGAAGTCGCGGCCACCGCCCCGTGACACCAAGAATCAGGCCGCCAAGGACCAAACCAGCCGCAAGCACCTGGTTTGTGTTTCCCACCAAAATTGAAAAACAGTTGGCAACAAACGTTCCCGCTGCCCCGAGTCGTAAACAGGCAATGAGCGATAACAACGCGAGCCCAAACCCGACAACGTTTTTTGTATACCGAAATTCACGGGTCGCTTTTTTAGTTTGCGGACGCTTACGCTTAGTGGCCGGCCGTTTACGGGTGGTCTTTTTTCGTGCTGGCATGTTACTGCGTCCCCCTTTGTTCATTGACTACCATGGTTACTTTAATTTGTCGTTTTTGTACCAGTACGTTTGGTCAAGCTGATTGAACCCCTGCTGGCGGACAGCTTCATAAATAACGATTGCCGCTGAATTGGATAAGTTCAGTGCCCGAATGTGCGAATCATCCTGAGGAATCCGAATGGCTTCATCAGGATGCTGGCGCATAAATGGTTCTGGCAACCCCGTTGTCTCCTTCCCAAACAAAAACCAGTAGTCGTGATCAGGCTTGGAATAATCTGGATCAACATACGTTTGGTTGGCAAACTTCGACACTAAAAACAGTTCATCTTCTTCAGGGATGGCCGCCATAAACGCCTGGAGGTTCTTATGGTATGTAATGGCAACCTTATCCCAGTAGTCCAGTCCCGCCCGTTTTAAGTGGGCATCATCTGTCGAAAACCCGAGTGGTTCGATCAGGTGAAGGGCTGTATCTGTCCCAGCACAGGTCCGGGCAATATTTCCAGTATTTGCAGGCATTAATGGTTCAAATAAGGCAATGTGATTAGTCACGATAAAACTCCTTTTAAGCGCATTAGTTACAATCAATAAAATGTGATAACGAAAATAAAAACGTAGTCACCTCGGTATCAAGATACAGCGAGGCGCTACGTTAATGAAGTCCAACTCTGAAAGTCACTAACGAAAAAATTTCGATATTGGCTCCCGAATGATTCCACAAGCATCGTAGCACTTGTGCAACACCACTGCAATGGTCGAGACCACGTCACGCTTGTGCGCCTATGCACCAACCGTGACGGACAGGATGCTAACATCCACGGTCACAGCCGCAACTGGATCCTGATTAGCGGCCTTGCGATGCACGTCATCGGTACCCCAGCTTAACGGTGTCATGGCCAGCATGTCATTAATCCGCTCGGCACCAATGGGGAATTGATACTGCACTTGTTCACGGGTCATCGTCGGGTAGTGTTGCTCGAAGAGATCAACCACCCGCTCATTTTGATAGTGATATTGCGGGTCAGTTTCTTCATACAACGCGTGACGCAATTCCACAAGGTAATTTGCGTTTGGCACCACCTTAATGATCTGCCCCCCAGGCCGGATGACCCGTTCAAATTCACGGTACGCTGACGGCGAAAACAGTTCAATGACGGCATCAAACGACTGGTTTGCAAACGGCAGGTTCGCCAAGTCTGCCACGCAAAAGAAACTTTTGGTGGCTAACTGCGTGGCTAGATTCACGCCATCTTTTGAGATATCAAATCCGATCAATGTATCCGCCGGTTGTTGGCGTAGCTGATCCAACTGTGCTAACGGCGTCCCCTCACCCGTACCAACGTCAAGAATCCGTTGGGGGGTTGGCGCCAACTGTGCATTGATCTCCTGCACGATTGGGGCAAAGAGCCCCGCAGTCAGCATCCGCCGGCGGGCTGCCAGCATCAAGGCGTCATATTCGGTCGCCACCGCGTGATTTAAAAAGTACAGACTGCCCTTTCGGTTTAGGTCCAGGCTGTGGCCGCGTGAGCAAACCACGGTGTGACCGGCCACATGGTCGTAAGCGTCACCACACGTTGGGCACCGAAACAGTGCCAAATGTTCAGTTATAAATTGAGTGCCCTCGTCGATTTTTTTCATAACATCAATTATACCATTTGAAGTGTTGACCGACCGGAAAAACAGTTAAATGGTTGTGCTAATTCTTCAAAAATAAACGTACCCCCAAACTCACTTCTGAAGTCCGGTGGGTACGTTTATGGCTAATCTTGCTTGTTTTCTGGTTGTGGGGCCTGTGCTGCTGGGCTAGTTGGCTCAGCTTGGTACCACCGCGCGTGCTCGCGCCAATAGTGATAGCAATGTGTCCCGATGACTTTCAAAATAGCATAGCCGGGAACCCCAAAAATAACACCCAAAACACCAAAGATTTTTCCCGCCGCTAACAGCACAATGATGATTGTAACCGGGTGAATTTTCAGGCTCTGACCAAGGATCAATGGTGAAATCACCCGGCCTTCAATAGTCTGCTCAATGGCAAAAACAATCAAGACTTCTACCAACATCCACGGTGATGTAAACACACCAACCACAACAGCCGGCACCATTGCTAAAAATGAGCCGAGGTATGGAATCAAATTTAGTAGGCCCGCCACAATACCTAGTGTCAGGGCAAACTTTAACCCAATGATGAGGTAGCCCACGTAAAACATCAGGGCGACAAAGAACGCCACCGTCAGCTGCCCCCGAATGTAATTGGCAACCTGGTCATTGATTTCCTTTAGCACGGTTAAAAACGAATCCTGCAACCGTTCGGGCAGTAGTCGCGCCGCAGCCCGGGGTAGTTTTCTGCCTTCCAATAACATGTACCACAAGATGAATGGGAAGGTCACCAGAGCAACCAACCAGGTGGTCACAGAACTCACCACGCTGCCCAGCCCGCCGATCGTGTTACCGGCTGTATTCTTAACCACTCCACTCAGACTCTTGTTCAATTGGGTATCGTATTGGTCCAGCAAGTGCCGCAGCCACTTCAGATTAGGGTCTTGCCACAGTGACGTGGTGGAGTTAAGCACGTTTTGCCAGTACCGGGGCCAATTATGGATGAGACCACCAATTTGTGTCTGAATAACCGGAATAACGCTCACCACGCCCCAGATAAGTAGCGCCCCCACAATAATGAAGAGCCCAATGATCGACCACGTTCGTCGAACATGGAACCGGCCACGTTCTAGCCAGTCCACCACCGGGTTCAGCAGGTAATAAAAGACCCCCGCTAAGATTACAGGGCCACCAATAATACTGAAAAATTGCTGAACCGGCTTAAAGAACCATGCCACCTGCTGAAACAACCAGAGAATGCTGAGGGCCAGCAAGATGATTGCTAAATACATCAGGATCCGTTTAGCACCGGCACTGCTCAATAACCGTGGCGTTTTTGTCGCGCCCTTTTTTCGTTCCATCACGTGTCCTCCCCTGAACGGAATTTCTTGCTTGCAAGTATAGCATAAACAACCGCCAGCCCATGATTTTCCGGCTTTTTCCCCCGTTATTTGGTGACGACAATCTGCTTGTGAAACTTTAAGTAATCGTTTTCACTATGCTATACTAGGCACCAATAAGACGAGGAGGCATCATCACTATGTTAGAAAAATTTCTTGTTGGTACATACACAAAGAAGACAAGCGCCGGGGTCTACGAAATGACGCTCGACACGGACACCGAATCACTGAGTGCCCCAACGCTTGTTGCCCACGCAGACAGCCCAACATACCTGGCCCTTTCTAAAGCGCACAAGCTGTACGCTGTTGATAAAGACGCGGCCGCTGGTCAGGGCGGCACCTCAGCGTTTGACCTGTCAACAACACCAGCCACATTGCTGAACCATGTTTTCTCAAACGGTTCCAGTGCTGCCTATGAAGCCATTGATGAGGCACGCCAACTCGTTTACGAGGGGAATTACCACACGGGGACCGTTAAGAGTTTTACCATTCAACCAGATGGCTCCCTCGCCCTTGCTGACGTGATTACGCACACAGGCACCGTTGGCCCCAAACCAGAACAAGCTGATGGCCCCCACGTGCACTACACCAACCTGACACCAGATAACCGCCTCATCGTTTGTGATCTCGGCCTGGACCAAGTCATGATTTACGATGTCAGTGCTGCCGGGAAATTAACGCTTGTTTCCACCTACCAAACGGAACCCGGGTTTGGCCCCCGTCACGTTGTGTTCCACCCAACAAAACCCTTGTGCTATTTAGCTGGAGAATTAAGTAGTCAAATCGCCGTATTGGCTTATGATGCCGCCACTGGCACCCTCACCCATGAACAAACCGTTTCAACCATTCCAGCTGACTGGACGGCCCATAACGGTGCCGCCGCCATTCGGATCTCACAGGATGGACAATTTGTTTACGTCAGCAACCGTGGTTTTAATACACTAGCTGTGTTTGCGGTCTTAGAAGATGGTACACTGTCTCTACGGCAACAAATCAGTACCGAAGGCGATTTTCCTAGAGATTTCGATCTCGATCCATCCCAACGGTTCGTGGTTGCGGTTAACCAAAACACGGATAACGCGACCCTCTATCGTCGTAACGCCACCACTGGTCAGCTCACGCTCCAGCAAAAAGACGTTGCGGTTCCTGAAGGTGTCTGTGTCCTGTTTGAATAACCATTTGCCGATTACACATAGGTAAAGGAGAATTACTGTGAGCGTTCAATTTATCTCAGAAGTCGCCGTCGAAAATTACACAACGGTTCCCGCCGCCATTGCTGCTGGTGCAAACCGGATCGAACTAAACGATAACTTAGCCGTTGGCGGAACAACCGTTAGTCGTGGGGTGATGAGTGAAACAGCTCGTTACGCCGGTGAACACCATGTTCCTGTCACGGCCATGATTCGCCCCCGGGGCGGTGACTTCGTGTACAACGATACCGAAATCAAAATCATGGAAGCAGACCTCTTTTCCGCGCAAGAATTGGGACTGGATGGCGTTGCCTTTGGTGCGCTCACGCCTGATCACAAACTCGATGTCGATGCGTTGGAACAGTTGATTGCCGCAGCTAGCGGCATGAGTCTAACGTTCCACATGGCGTTTGATGAACTCGCGCCTGCTGACCAGTTAACCGCCATTGACTGGCTTGTGGATCATGATTTTGACCGCATCTTGACACACGGAGGACCACTGACCGCGCCCATTAGTGACCACCTTGATCACCTTCAGGCGCTGATTACCGCGGCGGCTGGGCGCATCACGATTCTTCCAGGCGGTGGTATTACGGCTGAAAACGCAGCTACCATTGCGGAAACACTTCAAGTCCACGCGCTTCACGGAACAAAGGTTATTGACTACTAACTAACCGATCATTTGTAACCTGCTGTCATCCACGTTCACGTTGATCATGTAAAAAGGCTGTTATCCTCACTGGGATAACAGCCTTTTTACATGAGTTGTTGTTTTAGTTTGTCCGGCGGAGTTGCCAATCCAGCCCTAATAAGCTCGCCGTGGTCACCAGTCGATCCGGGAGTGTACATTTTGCCACCGCGGAGTCCGTTCCTTGATCAGACGTCAGGTCAAACTGAAAGTACCCGCTCCCTAGCTCTTCGGTCGTAACACGATAGTGACCAATTTCCGCTTCATCAACGTGTTCTTCGCCATCACAAATCAGTTCTGTCATTTATTAACCCATCCTTGCCATAATTGTATTTATTCTATGTTATTTGTAAATTAATAATTAGGTAGTATAGCACTAATCTACACCCGGTCAGCCGTTCACCCAAAATTCATTCAGGATCATAACAAATCTTAACTAAAAGGATTACAAGTCCACCCCCGTGGTCTTGTAATCCCCTTTTTTAATTCTGCTTATTCACTTGCTGCTAATAATTGAACAATATCTTGCGCCGGGGCCACATGCACCGTTTGTTCCTGCCCCACAAAGGGGTCAAAGAAACGAATATCGGTGCAGGCAAGCGCCTGCCGCTCGATTCCCCAATCTAACGGGCCCTCGTACAGCTCGTCACCAACCAAGGGGTGCCCAATACTGCTAAAATGCACGCGGATTTGGTGCGTTCGCCCGGTGTGTAACCGCACTTTGACAACCGTGAACCGGGCTGTCTCATTGAGTACCCAAAATTCGGTGTGCGCACTCTGCCCAGTGGGCCCCGTTGTTCGTTTAACAAACGACGTCTCATCCCGCAAGATTGGCGCGGTGATGTCACCGTGCGCTGGCAAGCCGACACCGGCCACCACCGCAAGGTACGTTTTGGCCATGCTGTGATCCTTCAATTGTTTATCCAACACCGAATGAGCCATATGATGTTTACCAAACAAAACGATGCCGCTGGTCCCCTTATCCAGTCGGGTCACAATGTGGGGCACCTGGAGGGCCATCCCGTGTGTGATGAAGTAGCCCTTTACTCGGTTGACCATCGTGTCATTGCCATAATGGTGCGCCGGAACGGACGCCACCCCCGCCGGCTTATTCACAATTAAAAAGTTGTCATCCTCGGCAACAATCGTTAACGGGGCGTCAGAAATCGCAACCGCCGCGTTAGCCGGTTCCGGTGGTAATGTGATGGTCACCACGTCTTGTGGTTGCACCAGATCCACACTCCACGCCGGCACATGGTTAATCTGCATGCTTCCACCATGAAACTTGATTTGAATCAAAACGGCGTGAGAAACCCCGTGAGCGCTTAAAAACGTCCCCAGTTTGACCGGTTCATCCCCCTGATGACGCCACTCAAACTGCAATGGATACGCCATTATAAAACGTCTCCAATAAAGGATTCACGAACGCGTTCCCAAAACGCCGTGTGCCGATACTCCGCAAAATAAATGCGCTGCTCAGAAACACGAAACGTAATTTCCTTGATCAATCGTTCTGGCGTTTGAAATTGGTCACAAGTGATGGCAAAGTTATCGGCATCCTCAGAGCGTAAGGTCACCCATTCATCCTTGCCGATCACAAAAGAAGCCCCCAACGTCCGGAAGACCCGGTTATTAATGGACGCAATCTCAGCTATTTGGATGGCCTCAATTTCTGGATGTAAAACGGCCCCACCCAGGGATTTATTGTAGCCAGTTGACCCTGTTGGCGTTGAAAAACACAGGCCATCACCACGGAATCGTTCAAAAAGCTGATCCTTAATGTAAACATCGCAAACCAACGTTTTGGCGGCTTTTTTAACGGTTGCTTCGTTTAACGCTAAGAACTGACGTGGCTGTGTTTCACCCTTATACGTGATGTTAATATCCAGTAGTGGATAACTCACACTTTCGCCGTTGTCATGCGTTAAGCTGGAAACCAGTTGGTCAATCTCATAATCGCGCCAGTCTGTGTAAAAACCTAAGTGTCCCGTATGTAACCCGACAAACCGAACGTGGGCAAGCATTGCTCGGTAATGGTGAAACGCGGATAACATGGTGCCATCACCGCCGACCGAAACCACAATGTCCGGATTTTTATCATCAATGCTTAAATTGGCCTTATTTAACGCCACCGTCAGTTTTTCAATGACAGCCCGCGTTGCATCATTTGGATAATAACTGTAAATTGCAATCTTCATCTGCAACCTCTACTCTCTTTGCACAACCGTTCCTCACGCTTGTGGCTTCGTTGCTGTGTGCTCATCGGGTTTATCGCCGTCAGTCGCTGGTTCTTCTTCGGGCGCTGGTTCTGGTTGCGCCTCCGATAAATCAGCCCGAATGGCTGACATTTCTTGATCCAACCGAAACGCTGCTTCACCAGCCCGTTCCAACCGTTCCTGAAGTTCCTTTGGAAATTCACCCTGATACTTGTAGTTTAACGAATGTTCAATCGTTGCCCAGAAATTCATGGCAAGCGTCCGAACTTGAATTTCGGCTAAAATTTTCTTTTCGCCGCCCATCATCTGAACGGGATACGAAACCACAATGTGGTAAGAACGATAACCACTCGGCTTCACGTTTGAAATGTAATCACGTTCTTCTAAAATCGTCATGTCCGTTCTCTGGCGTAACAGGTCAACGACTTGATAAATATCATCCACAAATTGACACATAATTCGGAGGCCGGCGATGTCTTGCATATCGGCCTCGATTCGGTCCTCCGCCACGTGACGACGCACCATTTTTTCCTGAATGCTCCCCACTGGCTTCACCCGGCCCGTCACAAATTCAACGGGGGATTCTTGACCAGCATCCTTATATTGTCGCCGAATTCCACGAAGCTTAACCTTGAGTTCTTCAACGGCTTGTTCATAAGGGAGCAAAAAGTGGTCCCAGTCTTCAATCATCTGATGACCTCCCATAGATGTTCTCCAGTGTTAGAGCGCTCAGCCAATTCAACTGAACGATTTCTAACTTACAGAAAATAGTTTACCATATTTACTGCCCTGACGGGGATTGTCCGCCCGTTAACCTCATAAAACGTTTGACTTTACTTTCTGCAAAAAATCGGGCATGATAGTTCCAGTTGAGCGAGAGACACGGTTGCCATCCCATGGCATTGCAACCGGTTGTCTGTCGCTTTCATTGACTGCTTAACCATCATCGGGTAAGCTAATTCAGTAAAAACAGATTACACTCATCATTTTATGGAGGTCGGACCGTGTTAGAAGTTTATCTGTTTGTTAATCCCCTTGGTTCTACTTGTTATACATGTGAACAGCAAGTGAACCGGGTCGCCGCCCAAACGAAGAGCAAACTCCAAATTCAGTTTGTCCCGATGCTTACCTTACAGACGATCAGCGAAACTTTTCACCGATTAAATGCACAGCATCCTGGTACAATCGAGCGCAACCAACTGGCACAACAAATGTATCAAATCATCATGGACTACAAGGCTGCCTCCTTTCAGGGCAAACGCCTCGGCCGGCAATTCTTTCTTCAACTTCAAGGCCACTTGCTAGAACAACACGAAGTCTACACAGAAGCACTTGGTCGCAGTGTTGCTGAAGCATTGGGACTTGACCTTGAAATGTTTGACGACGACCGCCATAGCAAACTGGCAGAAGAGGCCTTCGCGTCTGATCAGCATCTCGTTTCTGAAATGAACATTGATCACCCTGGCGAAACGGTCATTTTCGATGTCGATGATTTCGACTACGGTCTCTTAATGGACGAATTCGATTACGAAACCTTATTCGAAATTAGCGAACACGCCAGCAACACGAACATCGCCAGCCTGTCTCAGGCGGTAGAACACATGACAGATAAGGCTAACCTTCGCGTTCTGTAATGCCTAACTCGTTTGAATAGCACATTACCAAAAATTTCATTACCCAGTTTATTGGTGCTCTGTTACCGCTCGTTGTCGAGCAGTGATGGATCACCAATTTTTATTTATTAACCCCTCCTGAATCCGGCTCAATCGTTACCGCCAAACCAAAAAGTCGCGGATCATTGCAACCTTGCAATGATCCGCGACTTATTTTATTGGTTCTATGAAGACGTTTAAACACCAGCGTAACGCTAACTTTACTGTCCTACTTCAGTTCATGAGTCATCAGGTGTTCAAATTCGTTTAACCGCTCCTCAAAAACCGCAAAGGCGTCCGTCAGGTAATCGGCCTGGGTCATATCAACCCCGGCTGTCCTCATAACGTCCAACGGATACTGCGCACTACCCGCTTTCAAAAAGTCCAAGTAGCGTGTTCGCGCGGCTGGTTCCTGTTTTGTGATTCGACTGGCCAATGTGGCTGCTGCCGCGAACCCTGTTGCATACTGAAAGACATAATAATTGTAATAGAAATGGGGAATCCGCGACCATTCATTCGCAATTTCTGGATCTGGCGTCAACGCTGCCCCATAATAAGTCTGGTTCAGTTGACCGTACTGCTCTGAAAGACCCTTAGCTGTTAACGGATGGCCGGCAGCATCTTCCTGATGCAGCCAGTGTTCAAATTCAGCAAATTGCGTTTGCCGGTAGACGGTCCCCTTGAACCCATCTAAATAGTGGTTCAGGATGTACGCCCGCACCTTCGGGTCATCATTTGTTGCCAACAGATAATCCGTTAACAAGTTTTCATTTGTAGTTGAGGCTATTTCTGCCACAAAGATCGCGTAATCACCATACTGATACGGTTGATTATGGCGTGTGTAATAACTGTGAATACTGTGGCCCATTTCATGAACCAGTGTGAACAGTGACTCCAAATTATCCTGCCAGTTTAAAAGAATGTAGGGATTGGTGTCGTACACCCCTGAAGAAAATGCGCCACTCCGTTTGCCCTTGGTTTCGACAACATCAATCCACCGTTGATCAAACGCTTCCTCCACATGACTCACATAATCCGGCCCCAAGACACTGAGCGCCGTTAAGGCCACTTGCTTCGCTTCAGAATACGTGTAACTCAACGGTGCGGCGCCCGTAATCGGCGTGTATAAGTCGTACGAATGTAACTCATCCAACTTCAAGAGCCGTTTTCGAAGCGCCACGTAACGGTGCAATGCATCAAGGTGACCATTAACTTCACTGACCAGTGTTTCATACACTGCTTCCGGCACGTTATTTTCGGCTAGCGCTGCGGCCCGTGCCGACTCATAATGGTGAACCCGCGCCTCAAAGTTGTGCCCCTTCACGTTACTGATCAGCGTTGAGGCAAACGTATTTTGAAACTGCATGTAGACTTTGTACAGTTGCTTAAACGCTGCTTCCCGTACAGAACGATTGGTCGACTCCAAGAGCACACCGTAAACACCTTGACTGAGCCGAACATCATTCCCATCATTATCCTTCACCACTGGGAACACTAAATCAGCGTTATCCAAGACGCCAAACGTCTTTGCAGATGCGCCAAAAATGTCACTCGCACCTGCTAAGAGTGCTTCTTCGTTTGCCGGCAATGTGTGGGTTCGCGCCCGGTCTAAGTCTGCAAAAAAGTGCTGATATGGCGCTAATTGGGGCGTTTGTAACCATTCAGTTAATGTCGCCTCTGGAATCGTTAGCACCTCTGGCCGAAACCAGGCCAACGCACTTGCCGCCCGGGCTGCTAAATCACCGGCTTGTGCAGCCAGTGCCTGGGCAGCCTGATCGCTGGTGTCCTGTTCCTGCTTCAGGGAGGCGTACACATCCACGTTTTCTAGTTGATGATAAACGGTGAGTAAGTAGGTCGTCCCGGATAATAACTCGTTCGCCCCGGCACCCAATGTCCCCTTATAGTGATCAACCTGCGTTAACGCCTGTTCCACCGCTTTGTACGCACGGTGCCACGCGTCATCCGTTTCAAAAATCTGGGTCAAGTCCCAGGTCAACTGTTCCGGTACTTCGTCACGGGTTGGTAATTGTTTGATTTCTGCCATTGGTTCCTCCTCTGGTGCACATTATCGAATCTTGCCTTCTACTTTAGCAGACTTTGTTCATGTTCGGCACAAAAAAAGGTTGCACATTGTTGTTCACTAATCGTTTGTCTCATTTTTCGATCTACCAAATGTACGTTTTGAAACCAACGAAAGCTCGGCACCGCGTACTGTTGCCAGGCAGCCACACGTTGTCGGGTGGAACTCGTTGGGTGTAATTGCCACCATAATACTAATGGTACCCGCCAAGCCAACATACTATTAAGCCAGTATGGCGTGTCGTATTCATCACCAAAAACCCATTCCGGTAGTGTTTGCAACGTTTGGTGTTGCGCGTAACACAATGCCTGCCAGGCCATGACGGTTGGTTGCCGATAGTGCAAGCCCCAGCTAATGGCCCGCTGTTGTCGCCGTCTGTTCGCAACTGAAAGCTGTGTCTCACCACAAGCGCCCTCACGCTTTTGCCACCACTCATGCCAACTCGACCATGTTTGAAACTGCTTCTCCTGAAACAAAACGGGTAAAAACGGTGCCACCTTGATGCCACTCAACACAACCATCGCATTTTTAGTCGTTGACCAATACAAAACGCACGCCCCATGTGTCGGGTGCCACAAAAGGAACTGACAACTGACCCACCTTCCCCAAGTTCAAACGTTTTCTTGGCGCATATGGCTGGCCCAGTAGCCATAATTGTTGGTAACCGCCCTGCTGATAACCGCTGATTCGCTCACACAAGCGCCTGTGTTTAATGGGGCTACACTGAAATTCAATTGCAACCCGCCCGTTTAAGAGTAAATCTGGTCGCTGGTGAAGTGCTTGTAACGGTCGTTCCAACTGCACCACCCCACCTTGTGCGAGAAACCACTGTGTCAACTGCCGCTTTCCTAAGAGGTGTTGGTCCGTTTCGCCTTCGCTAAAGCTGTGACACGCTTGACGCCGTTGGTGGGCAAAATACGGCTGCCGAATCCGACCACTCCGAAGCACCACGCATTGATGACACGCTGGACAAATAAAGGGGTCCTCGTGCCCTGCGTCTTTCGCGTCAGTTAGCCGCCCCGTGACCCGTTGTTGTGCAATTAACATTATGTCTCCTCCATCAGTCACATACGAAAACGACCGCTTTTTGAACGAAAGTTAGGTTAAATGGTGATCATTATGCTAATATGTTGAGTGTTGTGGTTTGTCCAAATACTGAGGACATTAAAAGCTGGTCATTTTTTGGAGACACATTGCATGAAAAAAAGATCGTTAGCAACCGCTAGTGGGATTACTGGTCTTATTGGCGGCATTATTTTATTATTTGGATTCGCCATCGTTGCCGGAACTGCGATGACTGAAAACTCAGTTGCCATTGTTACAGTCTTCGTCATCTTGGCTCTGTTGAAAATCACAATTTTAACTTTGGGGATTACTGGCACCGTTTATTACCGTGATGATTCACGGGTTGGAACAATGCCCGGAATTTTGCTCATCGTCGGTGGGGGTATTAGCCTCCTCCTCGGTTTTGTCGGCGGAATCGTGGCCATCGTTGGGGCGTCATTTTACCTCAGCAAACTGAAGAACTTTAAGGCATAAAAATAAGGCTCCAGAAACCGGGATAACCTGGTTTCTGGAGCCTTATTTTTATGCACTTTTACACCATTACTTAAAGTAGTGGCGAGCTAACTCTAATGCTGACGTCTCCATGACCCGTTCACCATGTTCGGTCAACACATCCCCCGTAATACTGGTCTTATTGGCGTATTCCAGGGCAACCGCAACATCATTTTTAATCATCTCAGGCGTTGTCTGATCCGTAAAGAATACCAATTCAAGGTAGTAGTGATCACGATACTTATATAAATTTGAAACGGCCCCTTCTAAACGCAACGTTTGCGCGATGGACACCAAGTTTTCAAAGTCATCTAGTCGTAACACCACTTCATGCGTTGGCATATCTGGATTATTGATAAACCCCTTCAAATCGTCCGCATCCTCATCATCGTCTTTAATTTGGCTCTTCCGCTCATCTGCTTCGTCGTCCCTTGCATCACGGGATTGCAACTGCTCCTTGATAAAATCGGACACCTGATCCGTTGAGGCACTGTCAAAGTCGACCGCCCCACTCAAATCATCATTTTCATCATCAAAGTCAAGGTTGTCATCACCATCTGGATCGACGTTTTTACTAATAAATAGTTCCAGGCCATTCCGGTTCGGCAGGACTTGGAAGGTCACCGCTTCATTATCTTGAAATTGGTGATCAACATCAACCTCTTCCAGAATGCTATAAAAGAAGCGTTCAATCTGCTGATGGTTTCCCAATAGATCCAGCACGGTAATCCCCCGCGCTGACAGATCCTCATTACCGATCAACACACGGATTGTATTTTCATTAATGCGTTCCATCTCCATTTAAAACACCCCTTTCACCAGAAAAGATCCAGTCTAAATGTTTATTCATATTCTAGTCTTCTAGGCGGCAAAGTAAAGTTTAACCACCTCATTTCAACCGACTTTTTCGGCTGAACAATAAAAAACGAATCCACGGAATATTATCCCATAGATTCGACTCGTTGCAAATATTCTTGTAACTTATTATAAATCTGCTAATCGTTGTGCTTCAGCCAATTCCAACGCCCGGACGTCACGTGGCAAGAACCGCCGAATTTCGTCTTCGTTGTAACCGACTTGGAGCCGCTTATCATCCATGATGATGGGCCGCCGTAATAGCGCAGGATTTTCATGAATCAATTCAATCAGCTGATTCATTGGTAATTCATCTAAATCAATGTCTAAGTCCTGAAAGACCTTTGAGCGCTTTGAAATAATTTCTTCAGTACCATCTTCAGTCATTCTTAGGACTGTTTTAATCTCATCAGTTGAAAGTGGTTCCGCAAAGATGTTCCGTTCTGAAAACGGGATGTCATTTTCAATCAACCAAGCGCGTGCCTTCCGGCAAGAAGTGCAGCTTGGCGATGTGTATAATGTTACCGGATTACTCATAAATTGTCGTCCCCCTAATGCCTAATTTGAGTTGGGTAGATCGAATTATCCTATGAATACATTGTACAACACTGAATCCAAAAATGAAAGACTTCTTTTAAATAAGTAGAACGTACATTCGTTTTGCAATATAGACAGATGTTTGATATTCGTTTATTAACTTACTAAAAATCGACAAATTTTAGTTTAATTGCAAAAACACATTTCGTTTCATATCATTTTTACCGTCTTATTTTTATAAGCTGGTTTTTATTGAGAATCCGCTTACACATTGACTCACCAGGTCCATCATCTTTTACACAATCAAATTTGCCATTCTTGTTTTGCTGAGGCCAACGCAACTGAAACAGTCGGGCCTGCTGCGTCCTGAGCTTGATCGCGTAAAACGGATAATTGGCCGGTTTGTGGCAAATGGGTCAGTAACAGCTGCTTAGCGGTTGCTTGCTTTGCCAACGCCCCCGCTTGAGTCGACGTCATGTGCCACATTGGACCGTCATGATCTGCAAAAAAGTTCGTATCAACCATGAGGAAGTCCGCGTGCTGAACAAATGCAGCCATCGTTGGAATTGCGGCAGTATCCGCACTAAAGGCCAGAACCCGTCCCGTCGTTGTTTCCTCAATTCGAACGGCAAACGTTGGGACAGGATGTTTAGTTTTGAGAAACGTGATCAAAAATGGCCCAAGGGTCAATGGTGTTTGGTCATTATAGGGCCGCCCCACCGTCGCATTCGGCCAGGTAAGTGCGGCAAAGTTTAACGGGTCCTCGGTATGCCCGTAAATTGGGAGCACCGGCTGCTTCCGTTTGCCTTGATCCAATTGCCATTGATACTGAAGGACCCCAACATCGGCCGTATGATCATGATGATAATGTGTTAGTAGGACGGCATCCAGTTGGAGTGGACTTAGCACACGTTGAAGTGCTAATAACGTCCCACTACCAGCGTCAATCATTAAATGATAGTCCCCGCTTTCTAGCAAGTACCCCGTCGTCCCAACACCGTTTGCAGGATAACCACCATAATAACCCAAGATTGTTAATTTCATTTATCTGTCCCCCTTACGTTGTCTTTAATGTACATGGTCAACCTTAAATTTATCCCCGTCAAGCGTCCCCTTTTTACAAGGTTTAAGAAGTCGACTATAATTAAGGTGAAAGTAATTGATGGAGGTAATTGATTATGACACGTTCAGTATCGTTAACGTTTGGGACCAAACCCATCCTTCAAAAAATCCAGGCTGATAGTCCTCACGGCCAACTGATGGCGTTGTCCGAGACCAGTGGTGTCGCACGGTTAATGTTGCTCGATGTTTCAGATCGTGAAAATCGTTTTGCAAACCCAATTTCCTTTAACGTTTTGGCAGAACGGCCACGGCCTGAATATCATGACTTCTTTTCATTCATCAATTTGCAACTAGACCCTGATCACGCAAAAATTTTGCGTGCCAGTGTTGATCACTTTTTGGATCAGGATCAACCACTGGGTTTGGGCGCGTTCCTGTTGCTAGAAAACACCAAATCTCCCAGCGACTATTTACTACTCTCATCCTGGGAGCAAGTCACTGATTATCACGCTTGGCTCTCAAGCCCTGAATTCAGTGTTTTTACACCATTCTACAAACAGACCCAGTATAACTACCGTGAAGTGGCTTATAAACGGACTTCACTCGATAAAGCTTAACAAACAACAAGCCATGCGTCCTAAGTGTAATTAGGGCGCATGGCTTGTTTTAGGCTAATCCAAAGGTCGTTTCATCCTGTTGTGTTAATCCCACGGTGGATAGCTGGTGGTCCTTATCAATGAACACAGCCCCGTAGCAATCCGGGTGCGCTGCCAGCCACGTTTCATCCGCGCCACCCGCAAAAAAGAGCCGGGTTGACTCGATCTCACCAATCACAGACTGCCGACTAAAAACAGTTACACTGGCAAGCGTCGTTTCAAACGGGTAGCCGGTTCGGCCATCCAAAATATGGTGGTAATCATGACCATCAACCGTTAAATGGCGTTCATACACGCCTGAGGTAACTGCGGAGCACGCCGGGAGAATAACCCGCCCCAACGTAGCACCCCGCGCCGACCATGGGTCCTGAATCCCGATTCGCCAGCGCTGATCAGCATGTGTTGGTGCTGACCCAACAAATAGCAAGTTCCCGCCCAGGTTGATCATCCCCGCGGAAATCCCGGCTGATTGCCAGAGGTCATGAATCCGGTCAGCAATGTACCCTTTTGCAATCGCGCCAAGATCCAGCTCCATCCCTGCAGACTTTAAAAACACACTTTGCAGTGCGTCATCCAAAACAACCTGTTGAGGATCAATTAGTCGCTGAACCCGGGCTAACGTTTCCTCCGCGGGCTTGTGGGCGTCGGCAAAGCCAATGTGCCACGCCTTGACCAACGGACCAATGGTGGCGTTAAATCCACTATTTTCTAAACTCGCCGCCACGGCCATCTTCACCAACGTGTAGGTACTTCCCGATACCTGAACGGGATGATCACCGGCTGCATGATTAATGGCCATCACTTCTGATGCTGGTCGATTGACCGTTAGCTCATCTTCAAATCGGTTCACTAACTGCTTGCTCTGGGCAAGTAACCCCGGAACTGGAATGCCAAACGTGGTTAGCTGGATTTTTGTTCCCAACGCATGAAACCCTTGGCTTTCCTGGTGCCGAAGTCCTTCTGAACTAACCGATCCGGCCCACCCTGCCTGCATTTCGTTCATTGTATCATCCTCTCGCCAATAATCTATGCTTCATTATGAGCCCACGTCACTGGTTCTGTCATCATTTTTAGTCCATCATGGCACTAAATAGTTGCGATTAAAAAAGTAAGCATTCACCAATTAAGATGAATGCTTACTTATCATGATTGCGGGAGCTGGATTTGAACCAACGACCTTCGGGTTATGGGCCCGACGAGCTACCAGACTGCTCCATCCCGCGATAATAGAATTATTGGTCAACTCGAACAGCAACTGTTCAAATTAACTATATAATTATACCACCAACTACGTTTAAAGTCTAGTCATGACTTGCGATAAATCATTTAATCCTTGATCGAATGCTAACTGCCCTTTACTTACCCAGGAGACGTTTAATGAGCGTGTAAGCACGTTCAACAACTGGCCGGACCGAATAATCAAAGACACCGATATTCTCTCTCGTAACGCCACCAAAGCCCTGTTTAAACATCAACACGCCATCAGAACCATCGAAGTTCCCAGAAACGCCGTAGAAATTATATAACGGAATGTTTAATTTAATGGCCAGCCGAATCATGTGATCTTGAATCATGTATGGCGCATAGAACTTTTTAAACTGATCATTTGTAAAACTAAACATGTACCCAATTTCTTGTGGCTCAACGAAGAACATCGCCCCAGACAAGACCGCTACGTTGCCGTACTCTGCTTTAAACGCTTCTGCATCGTGAATCCGTTTTTTGTGCTGATTAACCTGATCTAAATATTCATGCTGACGGGCCTTCAAATGTTTATTACTTTTTTCCGCAATCTTTTTATCAAGTTCGTTAAGCAAACCCGTCAGCTCATCGATCCGGTCCGTTTGACTTTGAATGTACGCATCGAAGTCAATTTCAGCAAAGATAAACTTAACGTCATCACCGTATGCTCGGTACGTCTTTTGGTAGTAATCCAACGGTTTATCCTCAAAGTTAAGCCGTTGCGCTGTCTCACTGGTATACTGGTGAAACAGTGGTAGTTCATCGTAATCAATTTCTCTAAGCCGGACACCAAACTGCTGTGTCTTCTTCAGGGCATATTGGGCATCCTTTTCATAGGTCGAAAAAACAGTCGCCTCAGATACACCCGTTAATGGTTTAACAAATTCGTATCCCAGGGTCGCTGTGGAATAGCCTGCAACCGTTGGTGTGTGCTTAAAACCAGCCTGTTTAAGGTTCTGGATGGCCGTTTGATTCTGTGTCGCTTGTACTTGACCATCATTGTCTAATTCATGAACTGCTAACGTCGGTTGAACATGCAACGTTAAGCCACCATGATCATGAGCAAATTGTTTCAACCCGTTCATCATGGCCGTCACAACTTGTTCGTTATCATAGTCCATTAACGGGCCACCAACGACTTCAAATGCGCTGCCAAGCCGAAGCTTCCGCCAACTCACCAGGGCACCCGCAATCAGCTGATTATCGTCATTTTTAAGCCCCAAATAAGCCGTTTGCACACCCCGAGCCTTCAATTCATGGGCCTGCTCAACCGTTTGCATATACGTTCCAAGTTGCGCCTTTTTTTCAAATAAATCATATTCATTTTCGTCTAGTTGTACCACTTGCTGCATGCTTATTAATCCCCCATTGTCAGTTATTACCATCATATCATCTGTAACTGTTATTTGTTGGTAAACGTCATTCGCAATTTTACGAACAAAACAAAAGAGGACTCACAATTGTGAGTCCTCTTTTTATTTTTATGACCCCTACGGGATTCGAACCCATGTTACCGCCGTGAAAGGGCGGTGTCTTAAACCACTTGACCAAGGGGTCATGATAAATATTAATTGATAAAACGGAGAAGGAGAGATTCGAACTCTCGCGCCGCTTACGCGACCTATACCCTTAGCAGGGGCACCTCTTCAGCCACTTGAGTACTTCCCCAAAACCAAATGGGCACAAGTGGACTCGAACCACCGACCTCACGCTTATCAGGCGTGCGCTCTAACCAGCTGAGCTATGCGCCCATGAAAGCGGGTGACGAGAATCGGACTCGCGACAGCAGCTTGGAAGGCTGCGGTTTTACCACTAAACTACACCCGCAAAACATGGTTGTTACTATGGCGCGGGACAGAATCGAACTGCCGACACATGGAGCTTCAATCCATTGCTCTACCGACTGAGCTACCGAGCCATTTTAAGCGGTCCCAACGAGACTCGAACTCGTGATCTCCTGCGTGACAGGCAGGCGTCCTAACCAACTGGACCATGGGACCAAAATTGCGGGGGCTGGATTTGAACCAACGACCTTCGGGTTATGGGCCCGACGAGCTACCAGACTGCTCCACCCCGCGATAATATTAAAAAGAAAAGGAGGATAAGAGATTCGAACTCTTGCGTGGACTTGCGCCCACCTGACGGTTTTCAAGACCGTTCCCTTCAGCCAGACTTGGGTAATCCTCCATAAAAACAAGTGGACCATTAGTGGACCTTGTAGGACTCGAACCTACGACCGAACGGTTATGAGCCGTTTGCTCTAACCAACTGAGCTAAAGGTCCAAGTTCACTACGGTACCAATCGCGGCAGGGGGGATCGAACCCTCGACCTCCCGGGTATGAACCGGACGCTCTAGCCAGCTGAGCTACACCGCGATCATAAATAACTACAAAAGCTATTTATAAATCGGGAAAACAGGATTCGAACCTGCGACCCCCTGGTCCCAAACCAGGTGCTCTACCAAGCTGAGCTATTTCCCGAAAACAATTTGAATCTCGCGACTAAGTCGCAATGCACCCAGTAGGAGTCGAACCTACAACCTTCTGATTCGTAGTCAGACACTCTATCCAGTTGCGCTATGGGTGCAAATAGTGCCGAGGACCGGGATCGAACCGGTACGGTCATCACTGACCGCAGGATTTTAAGTCCTGTGCGTCTGCCAATTCCGCCACCCCGGCATCATTGAATTGGCAAAGCGGAAGACGGGATTCGAACCCGCGACCCCCACCATGGCAAGGTGATGTTCTACCACTGAACTACTTCCGCATATATTTTGGTGCAATGCCGACTAGAGGATTCGAACCTCCGACCCCCTGTTTACAAGACAGGTGCTCTGCCAACTGAGCTAAGTCGGCATTAAAGCCGAAGAAATATTACCCTCTAGGGGGTAATGAGCCGTGACAGTCTCGAACTGTCGACCCTCTGATTAAAAGTCAGATGCTCTACCAACTGAGCTAACGGCTCATTAAATGGAAGATACAGGGCTCGAACCTGTGACCCTCTGCTTGTAAGGCAGACGCTCTCCCAACTGAGCTAATCTTCCAAAACGCATGGCGACGGCCTACCCTCGCAGGGAGCGATCCCCCAACTACTCTTGGCGCGACAAAGCTTAACTTCCGTGTTCGGCATGGGAACGGGTGTATCCTTTGTGCCATCATCACCACACTATTGAGTGTTACGCACTCAAAACTGAAGCAGATTCTTTTTATTAGTTTAAACCGGACACCACTTTGTGGTTAAGTCCTCGACCG
>NZ_BQXN01000010.1:0-70065 GCF_045862745.1 Furfurilactobacillus entadae
ACAACGGCGGAGAAGGTGGTCCCGTCAGGGATCGGTGTTTCTAGATCAACGTGACCAGAGACACTCGTATCACCAGCAGTAGCGGGGTTCACCGTCGGAGAGGCAACATTATAGTCATCCAATGGATTGGTTGGTTGACCTGCCTGAACGGTCATTTCAGCAGGAAGGCCGTTTTTATTGGTTGATCCATTAACTGCTTGAATAGCGACGCTAACAATTTCGTCTGTAGTTAGCTCGTTAGTATTAATGGTAAACGTCCCGTTTGCTCCGTTAACATCAACATTAGCCTCAGCGGTGCTTCCATCACCTAACGTTGCGATGGCCTTAAATGTTGTTCCATCAGGAATTGGCGTTTCAAGGTTAACTGATCCCGTAACTTTGGTATCGCCAGCATGACCTTGATCAATTGTTGGCGTTGCAACATTATAGTTTTCCAACGGATTGGTTGGGTTTTCTGCTTGAACTGTTACCGAAGCGTTAGCGCCATCTTTAGTGTATTCACCGTTAGCTGCTTCAATGTGAACTTGGACAACTTCTTCAGCGGTTAAAGATTTGGTATTAATGGTGAAAGAGCCATCTGGGTTAACGGTTCCTTCAGCAGTGCTACCATCCCCCAACGTTGCGATTGCTTTAAATGTTGTTCCATCAGGAATTGGTTCTTCTAATACAACGTTTCCTTTAATCGCCGTGTCACCAGCTGTTGCTTGGTCAAGTGATGGCGTTGCAACGTTATAATTTTCTAATGGATTAACAGCAGTCTGTGCGAATTGAAGGTCAACAGGGTCACCATTTTGAGTCAAAATATTAATATCGACAGCAGCGTGATTAACTAAAGCACCATAAATGTGTGATTCAGCAACGTTAGGATTTGTAACGGCCGTCGTTAAATGTGCAGAGGTGTGGCCAAGCAAATTAACGTTTAGTAAGTCATCTAGAACGGTACTGGTAGAGCTAACTGCACCCTCTAAGATATTCAATAACGTGTTAACTGCGGCGATTAATGTTAAGAATAACGGATTCCCGTGCGGTAACGCAGCTAATGTTGCTTCAACATCGGTAAACAGACCACTAACGGTTTGACGGACATAATTGCCCAAACCATCAGTAATGTCTGCTGAAATGTAATTGTTGGTTACCGTTCCGGCAACGTTGGCCGTATAAGTTCCCAGCGGCTGCGGACCAGTTAGTTGTGCAATGGCATTTTTAAGGGGATTTAGATCAACTCCGGGCACATTTAGTGTGCCTAAGAGCCCTTCGATGATAGCAATTTCTGCTGAAACACCGGGTATCTTAGATAAATCAATATCTGTTAAAGCAGCACTAACATCAATGTTTGCGGCACCAGTTACTTTTCCACGAAGTTCTTGAGCAAGCGCAAACATGATGATTTTCTTAGTGGCTAAGCCGACATCGGCAACACCAGATCCAGTATAGGTTAGATCAAGGTTATAGTTGCCGTCTGCATTTTGCTGGAGCGGATTAGCAAGATTCGAGACTAATTGGGAATTTGTTAGCAAGCTGATTCCAGCTAATCCAGGCCCAGTTCGTTCCACCCGTGGTGTCGCATCAGTTTGAGCAAGTGCAACAGCGCTTGGGACCGCTGCACTGGCAATCAATAGAGCAGCACCACAAAGGTAGACTGATCGAGTCAGGTTCTTTTTAAACGAGGACTTTGTTTTTGTCGAAGATTGGGTTGGCGTTGATGACATACGTAGCTCCTTTCTTGGCATAAGCATTACGAAACAGTAAATAAATTCTATCGGTTTGATAGTGATTCCAGCATAGCAGGTCGTTTACCATTAGAAAAATTATATGATTTTTATAAGATATTTTCTAGAGAGGATATTGATACAAATTTTATCGATAACATAAAAACACCCCCGAAGTTGAAAACGACAACTGCGGAGGTGTTTGAAGGACAATTATTATTGAAACGTAGCGTGTTAACTATTTGCTTTGCTTATTTTTGCAAAGGCATCATTCATGAGTTGGTGGGTTGCCCTGAAGACTTGATCTTTGTCTTGATAATCGGCGCCTAGCACAACGGTGATCAACCGGTGACCATGCCGTTTTGCCGTGCCAACGAAACAGTTACCAGCTGTTTCAGAAGAACCAGTTTTAAGCCCATCAACTGGCGTGTCCTCAAAGTAATCGCTTTGGGTGGGCAACATCCGATTTTCAGTGGGAAAGTCGTTAGCAAGTGCAAATTGAACGTGCGGTTGACTGGAAATGCTTAAAACCTGTTTTTCGTAGCGACCGAGAAGCTTCTGGGCCACGGTGGCAACATCCACTGCCCGAAGCTTGTTTTCCGCGGTTTCGCCGGTGTGGGTGACGCGGAGTGACCCCAACGACTGATTATTTAAGCCGGTAACGTTGACCAGTTGGTAGTGCTGAAGTTTCCAGTTGGCCGCTTGGTGGTTGATGGCTTTAACGGCATTTGCCTGGTTTCCGTACATGGCCTGAGCCAGTAGCATGATGGCACCGTTGGCAGAATGAATAAGCGAGGCAGATAGTAAGTCCCTGACGGAATAGCTTTGACCATTTTCAAGTGGAACGTTTGCAAGAGCTGGTTCATGAGAAAGGGCCGCAATATCTGCGGGTGCTGTGACCTGCTGATCCAGTTTTAATTTTCCCTGGTTAATTTTTTGCAGTGCGAGATAGATGATGAAGAGCTTCGAAATGGAAGCAACTGGTCGTGGTGTGGTGGCGTCACTTTTTTGATAGACATGCCCAGATTTGGCGTCCATGACCAACGTGGAAACAGATTTGGTGTCAGCGTGTCCCCTAGTACAAAGAACGGTACTGGTACCCGTAAAGGTGAGTAAAAGAATTAACAGAATGATGGTTTTTTTCATGGTTGATGCGTTCCCCGTTATGATGATTGGTTACCCCTTAATGATTTTAACAGTGGTGCCGGTTGGAATGGTTTCATAGACCCAGTGGGCATCCGGAATGGAAAGGTGGACACAACCGTGGGAAGATGGGCGTTTACCTAAGTCGGCTTTCGGGCCAGGGAGAATGTTTTTTTGTTCGTCAGTTGGTGTTGAGTGGAACAAGTAGACGCCGTGATCCTTCCATGACACCCAATCATAAGCCCCTTCATTAAAGCGCGGCGCGTAAAAATAGGTTCCCCGTTCGGCCTCAATGTGAAAAGTTCCGGTTGGTGTTGAATCATGCATCCCGGTAGAAGCCAGCATCGTGTAAAGTTTTGTTTTGCCGTTCATCACGTAAACGCGCTGGTGCTTTAATGAAACCAACAACCACGCATGGGGATACTTAATGAGATCTGGGTACGTCGCTTGGTGTGATTGCTTTTCATGGGTAGCCGCGCTGGCGACAATGGGGTCAGGCGTGAGGCCGGTTGAACTAATGCCGGCAAACTGACTGAAAAGGACGCTCACGAAAACGACGAGGGTGAGTTTGAGGACGAAATGAGTGCGTAAAGACATATTTTTTCTCCATAAAACGAATGATGTAAGGGTTTAAAACGTGTGCGTTTTGCTGACTAACCCAAATATTATACCATCTGTGTGAAGTTAGCAGCTGGCAAACCAACTAAAAAGTTGATTATTTAGTTGGTTAAGTTAACGGCTGGAAATGAGCCATTAATTGGGGAAAGGACATGTTGGCAGATAATAAAGTTTCACTATTCACAAAGGTTCATTAATAACAAAACCAATAAGGATGAAAAAACATTACGAGCAGTAATCCACTGGTATCACTAATGTAAGCGGTTACTTAAAAATCCTTTGTTATTTTTTGAGCAAAAAGACTTGCAAAGTTTTTACAAGGTGCTAAACTACTAATTGTGAAAGAGATAACAATAACTTCAACATTGATGGAGGAATTCAAACAATGGTTGTGAAGACTGATAAAAAAGCCGAAAAAGAAACAAATGATGTAGCAGACATGATTCAAAAGCTCGTTGACAAAGGTCACGAAGCGCTCGACAAGATGGATGATTTTGATCAAAAACGCATTGACCACATCGTTCATGAAATGGCGATGGCAGCACTGGACAAGCACATGGACTTGGCTAAGTTAGCTGTTGAAGAAACTGGTCGCGGAATTGTCGAAGATAAAGCAATTAAAAATATTTACGCCTCAGAAAACATTTGGCACAAGATCAAGGATGACAAGACAGTTGGCATCATCCGTGAAGATGAAGTGGAAGAAATCACTGAAGTTGCCGAACCACTTGGTGTTATCGCCGGGATTACACCCGTTACGAACCCAACATCAACGGTGATCTTCAAGGCAGAAATTGCCGTGAAAACACGGAACCCAATCATCTTTGCCTTCCACCCACAAGCACAACAATCATGTGTGGCCGCAGCCAAAGTTGTTCGTGACGCTGCCATTGCCGCTGGTGCTCCTGAAGGCATGGTTCAATGGATTGACCAACCTTCAATCGAAGCCACAAACTTGTTGATCAACAACGATGGCATTGCCTCAACGTTGGCAACTGGTGGTCCTGGAATGGTTAAGGCCGCTTACTCAACTGGGAAACCAGCCTTGGGTGTTGGACCTGGTAACGGCCCCGTTTACATTGAAAAATCAGCAAACATCAAACGTGCCGTGAACGACATTACTTTGTCAAAGACGTTTGATAACGGGATGGTTTGTGCTTCTGAAAACTCAGCTGTTATCGACGCTGACATCTACGATGACGTGATGGCTGAATTCCAACGCCTTGGTTCTTACTTAGTTAAGAAGTCAGATCAAAAGGCCTTGGGTGAAGCAATGTTTGACCCTCGCACCCACGGTGTTAAGGGCCCAATCGCTGGGAAATCAGCCTTTGACATTGCCAAGCTTGCCGGCATCAAAGTTCCTGAAAACACAAAGGTTCTGTTAGCTGAAATCGATGGCGTTGGTCCTGACTACCCATTGTCAGCTGAAAAATTGTCACCAGTTCTGTCTGTTTACAAGGCCGCAACGCGTGAAGACGCCCTGAAGCTTTGTGAAGACTTACTCGACTTTGGTGGCCTTGGTCACACCGCTTCATTACAAACTGAAGATGAAGACTTAATGACTTCATTTGGTGTTCGCATGAAGGCCAGCCGTGTTCTGATCAACACACCATCAGCTGTTGGTGGGATTGGGAACATCTACAACAACATGATTCCTTCCTTAACGTTAGGGACTGGTTCATGGGGTAAGAATGCCGTTTCTCACAACGTTTCATCATTTGACTTAATTAACGTTAAGACGATCGCTAAACGGAGAAACAACATGCAATGGATTAAGATCCCAAGTAAAGTTTACTTTGAAAAAAACTCAGTTCGTTACCTGACTGACATGGAAGGCGTTGAAAAAGTCTTCGTTGTTGCTTCACCATCCATGGTTAAAAACGGTTACGTCGACATCGTCCGCGATCGTCTTCGCAAACGGCCAAACGGCACTAGCGTTCAGATCGAAGTCTTTGACCAGGTTGAACCAGACCCATCAACAGACACGGTTGACCGCGGTGTTCGCTTGATGAACGAATTTAAGCCTGACACGATTATTGCCATCGGTGGTGGGTCACCACTTGATGCCGCAAAGAACATGTGGATGTTCTACGAGCACCCAGATGCAGACTTCTTCGGTGCTAAGCAGAAGTACTTAGACATCCGGAAGCGGACCTACACATTCGAAAAGCCTAACAAGGCTAAGTTTGTTGCGATCCCAACGACTTCAGGGACTGGTTCAGAAGTAACGCCATTCGCCGTTATCACTGACTCCAAGACCCACGTGAAGTACCCACTGGCTGATTACGCTCTGACACCAGACGTTGCCATTGTGGACCCTCAATTTATCATGACGGTTCCTAAGCGGACAATTGCTTACTCAGGACTGGATGTTTTCTGTCACGCCCTTGAATCATACGTTTCAAGTTTGGCCTCAGACTACACGCGTCCATGGTCACTGCAAGCATTGAAGCTGGTCTTGAACAACCTGACGGCTTCTTACAACGGTGACAAGCACGCGAAGGAAGAAATGCACAATGCCTCAACCTTAGCTGGGATGGCCTTTGCTAACGCCTTCTTGGGGATCAACCATTCCGTTGCCCACAAACTTGGTGGTGAATTTGGTTTAGCCCATGGGTTATGTATCGCCATCACCTTGCCACACACGATTCGTTACAACGCACAAATGCCAAACAAGTTGGCAATGTGGGCGAAGTACGAATACTACCGTGCTGACGAAGACTACGCTGATGTTGCGCGTTACCTTGGTTTGAAGGGGAACACAACGGAAGAATTAGTTGAAAGTCTTGTTCAAGCATTCATCGACTTAGCACATAGTGTTGGGGTTGAATTGAGCCTGAAGGCTAACGGTGTGGACAAGAAGCACTTTGATGAAGCTGTTGACCACTTGGCTGAATTAGCTTACGAAGATCAATGTACAACGGCCAACCCGAAGGAACCACTGATTTCTGAACTGAAGGAAATCATGGAAGAAGACTTCGACGGTAAGGGTGTTGAAACAAAGACACGCGGTGCCTACTAAAATCACTAACTGATTATTAAACGGCACATTCCATGGAGCGGTGAGAACCGCCCGGTGGAATGTGCCGTTTTGTGTGTCATGATAAAGAACCATTTAGTTTAACCGTTTTGGGTAGTGATTTGCCTGTAGATGCGGTAAAATCACGATATCTTTGGGCATTGATTACTGTGTCCAATAATGACATTAAACGTGAGGAGACACCAATGCGGTTACCGAAAAGTGTGTTAGCAATTGTGATCGTTGTCGTCGCCATTTTAGTGGGGGTTGTGACGCTTCATCCAGTGACGGATCAGCCACAACAACCGGTGGCAACGAGTTCATCGACAAAAAAACAAGCACAGGATCAAACGAAAACGTCATCAAACAAGCCGGTGAAAGAGTCGACGAAGGCGCCCGTTGAAACAGAAACGGTTGCCGGGTTTACGTTGACCAAAACGGCTAGTAAGTTGCCAAGCGCACTCAGTGAAACGTCAGCCCCCACAGGCTGGTCAACACCAATTACATTGACGGTTGGTGTTAGTTCATTGGCGGGCACAAGCGAGGCGGATATGTATCGTTTTGATGGTCTTCATGTGGGGACGGATTACCGAATTTGGGTTAAACCAGTGGGGGCAACGTCTGCAACAAGTGGTTATGTCATTAACTACCGGCCAACGTCATCTTCGATGTATGTCCCAACAAAACTGTTGAGAATAGTCGCAAACGCAGCTGAAAAAGACGACGATACCGTGACTCAGTTGACGCTGTACAACAGTGCAAAGGACTAAAAGCCCGCAGTTACATTGAAATGCGGGCCACGAATGGTTAACGAATAAAAATGAAATTGAGGCGATGACAATGACTGCAGACCAAATTCGACGCTATTTGATTGGTGTCGGCGCCATGTTTGGCTTGTTTGTTCTGGAACAGCTGGCCATGGTTCCGGTGGACCTGCCCAGTTTGATCAGCAAGAACGCAGTGGCGGTTCAATGGGGGTTAGGCATCTTGACTACCATTTTAAGCTTATTTGTTTTATGGGTGATTTGGCGCGTTTATCAAAAGGGGCTAGCTGAACGAGAGCCCCAGTATTTTCGGCCCCAGCCACGACGAAAGACGAAATGGCTGTGGTTTGGGCTGATGGTGTTAGCACTGGCGGCCCTCATTGTGGCAGAAGCGTTGATTCACTCAGGGACGTCAGCCAACGAGCGGTCCATTGACAAAATGTTAAAGCAAACGCCCTGGCTCACCATGTACTTTGGCGTGATCTGGGCACCAATCCTAGAGGAACTTATTTTTCGGGGGTTGTACTTTGACTTTTTCTTCATGAAGCTTCAAAAGCGGTGGGTCTGGTGGCTTGGTGTGGTGCTAAACGGCGTGTTGTTTGCCATGTTGCATACCAGTCTCTGGAGTCCAAGTGCGTGGGTTTATGGCACGATGGGGATGATCTTGGCGATCACCTACCTGAAGACTAAGGACATCCGTTTTGACATTGGGATCCACTTCTTAAACAACGGGTTTGCCATGCTGGCGTCATTTTTATAATGTGCTTGCTAGCGCAGTGAGGTAGCGGTGTGATTCAAGCATTTCGTTGGCGTGCGTCTGGTCGGCGAGGTTGACCTCATAGATCCGTGTGGCTTGCGGATTTAGTAGCGGTAACATGGTTCGCCAGTCAATTTTACCGGTCCCTAATGGCAGACTGTCATGGGTTTGACCATACGAGTCAACGAGGTGGTAGTGAACCACTTGGTCACGAAGCGTCGTCAGTGAAGCCGCTAATGCGTCGTTACTACCGTGCTGCTTAATGAAGCAGTGACTGGTGTCAAACGCCAGCCGGTAATGGTGGGCGGCGATTGTTTGATCCATGATTGGGTCACCGTAATAAAACAGGGGTGAAATTGAGTTTTCCAACATGACGTGAGCGCCACCCTGAGCAGCGTAATGATCCAGCCGGTTAAAGACGACAGCTTGTGCGGTGGCCAAACTGTCATAGTGATTAATAAAGAACTGTGTTTGGCGAGAATAAGAGCCGTGTAATAGTAATTGAATGTCGTTTTTGACGGCGAGATCGAGAAGCGTGTCGGAGCTAAACTGCAAAAAACGGTAGAGCTCCGGCATTTCTTTTTCTGGCGTCACCATTTCAACGGCCCACTTGCCATACTTCATGGGGTGGTGTAACACGATGTGGGGTGTGACCGTTTTGACCTCGTCAATGGCGTCTTGAAGGTGTTTTAAGCCAGTAGGGGTCAGGTCACCTTCGTCGAGGAAGAATTCAAACGTTGCCGGTGCGTAGGCAAGACGATCGCGGTATTGTGCGGGAGCGGTACTCCCCTTTAAACCAAGTTGAATGTGCATGAGTAACCTCCTTATTAGTCAATAATAAGTAATTTAATATCGAACCCAGAAGTTCGTGAAGGTTGTGGTATGATGGAAGAGGATTGTTTTTAACAAGATTCGACGGACGCTTCGGCAAACGCCCGCTTTGTAAAAAGAAGGGAATTGTGTCTAATCGTGAAAGTCAAAACACTCGTCTACGTTATTATTTCGACCTTTTTATTCAGTTCAATGGAGATCGCGCTGAAAATCGCAGGTGGGAGCTTTAACCCCATTGAACTTAACTTCATCCGCTTTTTATGCGGTGGTTTAGCATTATTACCAATTGCAGTACATACATTACATCGGAAAAATCAGCAGCTGCATCTCCGTGATTGGGGGGCCTTTGCCCTAACTGGATTCACCTGTGTTGTTGTCAGTATGACACTCTATCAGATGGCAATCCAGGCAACGACCGCATCAACAGTTGCCATTTTATTAAGTGCTAATCCTGTTTTTGGGATGTTGATTGGATTGATCTTCTTGGGTGAACGGATGACGCGAACCAACACGATTGCCGTTATTTTAACGCTAGTTGGGTTGGTGATCATCATTAACCCCTTTAAATTGACGAATCCCGTGGGCATTTTATTGGGCCTGTTGTGTTCAATAACGTTTGGTCTTTATGGCGTTATTTCCCGGGTGAATTCGAATCGGCGGCACTTTGATGGGTTGACCATGACCTGTTTCTCGTTCATTGCCGGAGCGATGGAATTGGGCTTGTTCATGTTATCAACGCACATTCCGGGTGAGGCAAACGTCCTTCGCGGAATCAAAGGTTTCAGTGACGTGCCGTTTTTTGCAAACTTGAGTTGGAGTTCTCTGCCACTGTTGGCTTACGTTAGTATCCTTGTGACCGGGGTGGCATTTGGCTTATACTTCATCGTCATGGATGAGGCGGGGATTCCCGTTGCCTCGCTGATCTTCTTCATTAAACCAGCCTTGGCACCAGTGTTAGCGCTGATCGTGCTTGGGGAACCGATTTATAAAAATACGGTCGTTGGGATCGTTGTTATCCTGATCGGTTCCGTTGTGACACTGGTTGGTGAAAAGATTGCGTTGACCATGGGCCAGTGGTTTAACACATCGAACGGTGGTCATAACCACTCGTAAGATTAAACGAATAATGAAACGCGTCATTAAGACCGTCAATTCAATTTAGGATTGACGGTTTTTTATTCCCTGATCGGGTGAAACGGCCCGACGCCAGTTTAGTAAAATTATCACAATGTGAAGGTGCTGGACGCCGGACCATCAAGATGATTATCGCGAGTTGACGGGCTTTTAGCCAACCTATTACGTGCAGAAATAGCGTCAATAAATAATTCGTATTGGATATGAAATCGCTTCCAGAAGACAATGAAGACGTTATCACAGGGTGATGTAATCTTGTGATTTAAAACACATCATGGAGGCTGTAAAATGGTTGATTACAAAATTATTTATGAAGACGAATTAGAAGTTGGGATGAGCGGCGAATTCTCAAAACGGGTCACCGAAGCTGACGTGAAGGACTTTGCGAAGGTCACCGGGGACTACAACCCCATGCATATGGACGATGAGTTTGCTGAACAAACCCAATTTCACGGCCGGATTGCGCACGGCATGATTTCTGCGGGAATGATCTCGGCTTGCTTAGGAACAAAAATGCCGGGACCAGGAGCCATTTACCTAGGACAGACGTTACGGTTTGAGAAACCAGTTCACTTTGACGATGTCCTGGTTGTTACGGCTGAGGTTACCAAGATCGAAGCCAAAAAGCACTTTAAGATTGCAACGATTGCAACAACGGTGACAAATCAAAATGGTGAGATCGTTACTGATGGCGAAGCGACGATCATGCCAGCAAAACATTAAGCCACCACAATAAGAACGCCCCCCTCATGGTAAAAGAGAGGGGCGTTCCTATTGTGATTTAGATGCTATTCGTTAGGAAATTCTGCTTTCCGTTTTTCAAGAAAGGCGGTCATACCTTCCGTTTGATCAGCGGTTGCAAATGTTTGGGCCCACATTTGGGTTTCGAAGTCGATGGCGGTGTCGAGGGGAAGATCAGCGGCACGGTCAATGACGTACTTAGCCATCCCGACGGCAATCAATCCATTCTTCTGAATGGTGTCCGCAATTTCCGTCACCTTGTCCGTTAAGGCGGCTGGTTCCGTCACTTCTTCAACGATCCCGGTCCGGTAAGCTTCTTCTGCATCCACCATGGTTCCCGTTGCAATCATTTCCTTGGCTTTCCCACGACCGACTAACCGGGTAAGGCGCTGGGTTCCCCCAAAGCCAGGAACGATCCCAAGCGTCACTTCAGGTTGACCAAACTTGGCCTTATTTGAAGCCACCCGCATGTCGCATGAGGCGGCTAATTCAAGACCACCACCTAAACAGTAACCGTTTACGGCAGCAATGGTGACTTGTGGTAAGTTTTCAATCTTACCAAATGTTTCGTGCGCTAATTTTGATAAATCAGCGGCTTCCAGAGCATTCATGTCACGCATTTGGGCGATATCTGCGCCTGCGACGAAGGCCTTTTTACCGGCACCTGTGATGGTAAGCACCTTAATGTCGGCGGCGTTCATTTTGACGTTATCCAGTGCCCGACCAATTTCGATCAGTGTGGCTGAATTTAAGGCGTTCATTGACCGCGGCCGGTTAATGGTCAAGGTTGCAATCCCATCAGAGACATCAAGCAAAATGTTTTTAAACGTTGTTGTTTTAATCATCGTTAGTAACGTCCTTTCGTAATTCCGGGAGTGATACTAGCGAGCACTTTCAATTCACATGATAGCGTGAAATTAAATAAATGCAATGATGCACATGCAAAGCGAAAAAATGGAAATCGCGTCACGTTGGGATTTGCAGGAAACTGTTAATCACCACGGTAGACAAGTTCATCAGCAAAGTTTGTGAAAAAACGAATTTTTATGGAATTAAAATGGTGTTGAATTAGGCTTTGACCAGCCTATAACTTTTTGTAATCGAAATAATGAAAAAATATCAACATTTACTTCTGAAAGCGTTTTCTTTATAGTTCGTATTGGTTAAAATATAAAGTAATGTGCAAAACGTTACTTTATGCAGGTTGAAAACTAAAGGAGGCGGATATTTATGACAGGTAGTTGGGATGTTCGGTTAGCAGCAGAGTTTTTTGGCACGATGATTTTGGTCTTATTCGGGAACGGGGCCGTTGCCAATTCGTTTTTGAAGGGGACAACGGGGAACGGAACGGCTGGTCAAGCTAATGGGGGGTGGCTGTTCATTGCATTTGGGTACGGCCTCGGGGTCATGATCCCGGCGATGATGTTTGGATCCATTTCAGGAAACCACCTTAATCCCGCAATTACACTGGCTCAAGCAGCGGCAGGAATCTTTCCGTGGTCACAGGTGCTGGGCTACTTGTTAGCGCAGTTTGCTGGCGCGATGGTGGGGCAATTACTCATTATTTTGATTTATTGGCCATACTATAAAAAGACTCACGAAGCAGACCTTGTGTTTGGAACCTTCGCAACGGGGGATGCGGCTGGTAGTGAGTTAAATGGTTTCTTAGCAGAAACAGTCGGGACGTTTGTGCTGGTGTTTGGTGCAATGGGGTTATATCGTGGCATGTTCTTTCATCAAAACGTTGATATTGCCAACATCGGCGTTGGTTTACTGATTGCCACAATGGTGATCTCACTTGGGGGACCAACGGGGCCAGCATTGAATCCGGCGCGTGATTTAGGTCCACGGATCATTCATGCGTTGCTTCCGATCCCAAATAAGGGGTCCTCGCACTGGGAATACAGTTGGGTTCCTGTTTTAGGCTCAATCGTGGGGGCTGTGATCGGGATCTTTACGTACAAGGTCTTCTTCGGCCTTTAAGAAAAGTTTGTGAAAAATCACGCTTAAATATCGTTGAATCCGGTTAGGGTAAATATCATAACTTGTTGTTATGGAAAAAATGAAAAATGCGTATTGGTTATTTATCTTGGAAGGGCTTACATTTTGATTGGAGATAAGGATTTGTTTTTGATGAAACAATCATGTTATCGCTGGCGGTGCGGACAAAAAGCTCAAAGAGGCCTAACTGACGTTTATTAGCGGGCACTTTCACTCTGACAGTTTGGTGGCACGCACCGACATAAATTGAAAAAGGGTGGAATTGAAAATGTCAGAAGATGTAATGGTTAAAATCTCTGAAAAATTAAAGGGCAACGTTGCCCGCTCTGTTAATCCGTATGGGTGTCAGAAAGAAGTCCTTGATCAAATTGCCTATGTCCAGGGAAAGGGCCATTACGAAGGGGCCAAAAAGGCGTTGGTTATTGGGGGGTCATCAAGTTATGGCCTTGCCAGTCGCATCACAGCGGCCTTTGGTCAAGGCGCCGACACAATTAGTGTTGCCTTTGAACGGCCACCAAAGGATGCCTCAATGCTCGGAACTGCTGGCTGGTATAACAACATTTATTTCCGTGAAGCAGCTGAAAAAGCGGGCCTGAAAGCGAAAAACTTTAATGGCGATTGTTTCACTCAGGAAATGAAAGACCAAGTGATTGCGTACATCAAGAGTGAATTTGGTGGCTCAATTGATTTGCTCGTTTATTCCGTTGCGGCACCAAAACGGACCAACCCAGATAATCCGGATGAAGTTTGGCGGTCAGCCATTAAAACGGTGGGCGCACCGGTAACGGGTGAGAACATTAACTTAGAAACGAACTCGTTATTTGAACAAACGGTTGAACCAGCAACGCCCGAAGAAATCGAAGGAACTAAGCACGTCATGGGTGGTGAAGATTGGGAACTGTGGGTCAACGAATTGAAAAAGGCCGGTGTTTTGGCACGCGGCTTCAAGACGATTTTGTATTCATACATCGGACCAAAGAGCACGTACGCCTTTTACCATGAAGGAACACTGGGACTTGCTAAGAACGCTGCTGAAGCTTCGTCTCACAAGATCCAAGACAACATCAATGATTTAAATGGTGAAGCACTGATTTCTGTTTCACGGGCGGTTACCACTAAGGCCTCAGTCGTGATTCCGATCTTCCCACTGTACTGCTTGGCATTGTATAAAGTTGAAGAAGAAACGGGCACTCACGAAACACCAATTATGCACAAGGACCGGTTGTTCCGTGACATGGTCTACGGTACAAAACGTGAACTGGATGATCGTGGACGTTTACGGCCAGACGCATGGGAACTGCGTGATGACATTCAAGCGAAGGTCACAGACTTGATGGCAAAAATTACGCCAGAAATCTTTAACACTGATTTAACGGGTTACGCACAGTTCCGGCGTGAATTCCTTCAGTTAAACGGGTTTGAAGTTCCTGGTGCTGACCAAGATGTTGTTAACCTTGAAGAACTGAAAAACCTTGAACCCTAATCAACCGTTTTAGGGAGATCACCGGTACAGATGATCGCCTCAAAATGATGATAACGAAATTGCTAATAATGGAGATGGGCGAGAATGACAGTTCAATTTATTGATAGTAACGCGGCCGCTAAGCTGATTCCAGATGACGCAACGATTGCGCTCGAAGGCTTTTTAGGCTCTGACGTTGCGGAAGAAATCTTACGGGCAATTCGGGCGCGCTACGATACGGAAGGCCACCCCAAAGCGCTTGAAGTGTGGCATGCCTCCGGAGTTGGTGATGGCGTCGCGAAGGGAACCAATAACTTGGCGGCCAAGGGGCTTCTTAAACGGCTTGTTGGGGGTCACTGGGCGTTAGCGCCACAGTTGGAACCACTGGTGGAAGCCAACGACTTTGAAGCCTATAACTTCCCCCAAGGGGTGTTATCCCAAATCTTCCGTGATTCTGCGGCACATAAACCAATTCAAATTAGCCGGGTCGGATTGGGAACGTTTATTGATCCCGACATTGAGGGTGGTCGCCTAAACGCAGCCGCTAAGAAGCATGATTTGGTGTCGAAAATTAAGGTTCACGGCGAAGATTACCTCGCTTATGAGGTGCCAAAGCCCAACGTTGCTATTTTACGGGGAACGTTTGCGGATGAAAATGGGAACATCACGTTTGATGATGAACCACTAACGTTGGAATCAACGTCGATTGCCATGGCAGCGCATAACAACGGCGGGAAGGTCTTTGTCCAGGTTAAACGGGTTCTGAAGGCAGGTTCAATGAAGCCAAAAGACATCCGTATTCCGGGGTTATTGGTGGACTACGTTGTTGAAACGGCCGATGAAACGATGACCATGCAAAGCAACACCACGCAGTACAACCCGGACTACATCAATCAAGATGTGATTAAACCAGCCGGCGCCATTAACGTACCATTGGACGCCAAAAAGGTGATTGCACGCCGGGCCGCAATGTTTAAAAAGGATACCGATCAGATCGTCAATTACGGAATCGGGAAGTATCCAGAAACAGTGTCACTGGTCCTAAAAGAAGAAGGCGCTGCTGAAAACATTACAACCACGGTTGAACCCGGAACGTTTGGTGGTGTACCAATGGGTGGCGGTGACTTTGGGTGTGCCATTTCTCCAGAAGCAACCATTGATCAACCATACATGTTTGATTTCTATGACGGTGGTGGGATCGACATTACGTTCCTTGGTCTTGCTGAACTAGACCAAAAGGGGAACATTAATGTCTCGAAGTTTGGACCGAAAATTGCCGGAACCGGTGGGTTTGTGAACATCACGCAAAACACGCCAACGGTAATTTACACGGGAACCTTTACCACTGGCGGCTTACGGGAAAGCATTCAAGACGGTAACTTGGTCATTGACCAAGAGGGCCGCCGGAACAAACTGGTGGACGCCGTGGAACAGATTACGTTCTCGGGGCCGGTTGCTTACAGCAATCAGCAAAACGTTTACTACGTCACTGAACGGGCCGTCTTCAAGTTGGTTGCCAACGGGATCGAACTGATTGAAATTGCGCCGGGGATGGATTTGCAACGAGATATTTTAGCCCACATGGACTTTGAGCCACAAATTAGTCCCACGCTAAGTTACATGGATGCGCGGATTTTCCAAGACGCGCTAATGGGTGATGTGATTAATCAGCCGGGCGAACCAGTCGGGATGTCCGTTTAGATAAGCGGTTGGACTGCACATGACGAAAGCGTTGATCGTCAAGTGCTGAAAAAACGACTTCGGTTGGCAAGAAACTGTCAATCGAAGTCGTTTTTAGTTGAGTTATGTGGTGGTCACGGTTTTGAACGGATGTTTTTAAAGTAATTGGAGATCCATTTTTGCGTGTACCGTGCCAGGTTGTTATGGGAAACGTCGCTGAGACTGCACAGGCTGATGTTCCACGGAAAGGCGGGGGTAACGTCGCGGTGCTCGATGTTTGTGCCCGCATAGTTATCCCCAATTGGGGCGGCGATGATGCCGACGACGGGCATTTCCTGACACATGTTGAGGATGAGGTCCCAGGATGTTGTTTGGAAGAAAATGTTGGGGTTGAGGTGTTGTTGCGCAAAACGATTTTTCATTTGGAACGTCACCATGAAGCTGTCATCTAAAGTGACGATGCGCTCCTTCCCGATTTCTTTAAGGGGAATGGCGCCAGGAAAATCATGGAACCGGTGGGACTTATTGAACCACACGGCAACGGAGTCACGGTAAATGATGTCTTCCTTAATGGCCGGAAAGGTCGCGGGTGCCACCAGGACGGCGAGGTCAATTTCCTGTAAAATAAGCATTTTTTGAAGCTCGTAGGCCCCTTTTTCAACGATTTTTAACTCAATGTCAGGGTTTTCTTGAATGAACTTTGGAATGGCACGGTTGAAAACGGTGGAAATGATGACCGGCGCGATCCCGATCCTGACGGTCCCACGTTTGGCGGTCGCATGGTTGCGCATACTGGTCAACATGTCCTGGTACTCCGTGGCAACCAGCCGCCCGTGCTTGATGAGATCCTCACCAACGGGGGTTAGTCCAATAATGCGGCCCTTGGTGCGGATGAAAATTTGAACACTTTCGGTGTCCTCTAGTTCACTGATCAGTTTACTGAGTGCGGGTTGGGAAACGTTCAGGACCCGGGCACTTTTAGTGAGATTAAACCCGTTATCAACGATGGTAATTAAATACTGAATTTGATGAATATCCATGTAAAAATCCCTTCATTCATTAAAGTGGAGAAGCAAAATGAAATCGTTAAAAGATCATTTATATCGAGAACTTGTTCCAGAAATTATCTGCCAGCACCAAGGCGATGGTCCGGTTATTATTGGAATTACTGGAAATATCGCTTCTGGAAAGACGACGTGTGCTGCTGAAATGAGCCGTGTCCTCACGGAGCTGTTGCCAAAACAGCGGTTATGTAAAATTTCGACGGATGACTTCTTAATGACAAACAAAACGCTGCGTGAACAGGGACTGTTTGCGCGCAAGGGGTTTCCAGAAACGTACGATGCCGACCGAATTGCAGCCTTTAAGCGCGCAGTAAGTCATCGGCAAAACTTATCGTTACCGGTGTACGACCACCAACAAGATGATTTAAATAAATCACGACGATTATTAATTAATTGTCCTGATATCATTATCCTTGAGGGTCTGATGGTTTTGCAACCCGTTTTTCGTGAGATTTGTGATGAAACGATTTTTCTTGAGACCACTGCGGCGGCTAATTTTCAGTGGTACCTGGACCGGTGTGTCGCGTTGGGCTTGCCGGCAGTTTACCAGTTAGAAATGGACGTGTTTACGGCGTTAGCGACCAAGACATGGCACGACGTTAACGTGAAAAACTTTGAGGAAAACGTCGAACCGTTACGGCAGTTTGCCAGTATTAACGTTCAACTCGCGGCGGATCATCGGATGGTCAACATGACAGTCAGGCATCCACTAACCCAGGTTCAACGGCAGGATCGGCGCGATATTGAAATAAGTGAGGCAATGAAATGAAATTTAAAACGAGTGATCAAATTGAATTAGACTACGATGACGTTGGAACGGGGCAACCGGTGCTCATCATGACGGGGTATGCCGGGTACCGGGAAATTTGGCGTGCACAGGTCGAAACGTTGGTTAGTCACGGTTACCGGGTCATTAACTTGGACCGGCGCAACCACGGGCGGTCTGAAACGACCACCAAGGGGTTACGAATGAGTCGCCAGGGGAAGGATGTCGCCGAGTTACTGGATTATTTGGATCTGGATCACGTGGATGTGATGGGAAATTCCATGGGGGCGGCCACAATTTGGGCTTATTGTTCCCTGTACGGCGACCGCCGGCTGCACAAGGTGATCAGCGTCGATCAATATCCCAAAATGATTAGTGACGAAACGTGGTCGGATGGGTTACTAGACCTAACGTGGGCCAATTTCCCAACGGAAGCGTCGGCCATGATCCGCGTTCACACGACGTTTAAACGAATTGACGATGAAACCTATCGGGCTGTTAAGGATGTGCAAGCGGGAAAGACCTTTGATTATCAATTGAACCAACCGTTGCTGTACGACCATGCGTTTCAAGATTGGCGTGATGTTATTCGGCAACTGAGCGTCCCCGTTCTATTTATGGCGGGGGCTGAAAGCCCGTTTTGGAATCCGGAACACGCCCAAAAGTCAGCGGCACTTTGCCCCAAGGGCCAGTTTTGGATTGCACCTGAGGCTGGGCATATCATCATGGCTGAACAACAGGCGGCGTTTAATGACCAGATGCTGACGTTCTTAGCAGATGAGTAGGCCCGTTTAAATGCAGTAAAAAATCGTACGGCGCCAGCGCTAACTGGTGACGTACGATTTTTGTTGGTTTACTTAGTAAAATCAAATGTTTCGAGGAATTGGGCCACGCCGTCGTCATCATTGTTGCCGGTGACGTGGGTTTCAGCGGCTTTGATCTCAGGCTTCCCGTTGTCCATAACGACGCCCACCTTAGCGGCCGTTAGCATGCCAAGGTCGTTTTCGGCATCGCCAAACGTCATCAGGTTATCAAACGTCCAGCCGTAGTGGGCTAACAGGGCGCTTAAACCGACGTGTTTGTCCATGCCAGCGGCCAAAAATTCGAGAATTTGCGGTTGCGAACGGACGGTGTGGTACTGAGCCTGCATCGCTGCCGTGAGGTTGGTTGTTGCGTCGTCCAATGTTGCAGGATCAAGGGCCATGACCGCCTTGCTGTATGTTTGGTCGGCAAGGTCTGGAAATGCTGTTGGTGTGAACGTGAGGTTAGCATTCAACATTTTCTGATAGATGGAGGGGTTCAGGTCAGCCAGTGGGTAAACTTGGTCGAAGTCGAGTACATCTAACGGGTACCCGTGATCAGCACTGTAATCATGGAGGAGGGCGAGATCCTGCTTACTAATCCCCCGTTTAAACAGTTCGTGATGGCCAACGTTTTGAATCACCAGTGCGCCGTTAAAGGTAATGGTGTAATCCTCGTCATTTGTCAATTCAAGCTGTTCGATGTACTTCCAAATGGCGTTGATCGGCCGGCCGGTGCATAACACAATTTTGACACCTTGCTGATGAAGGTGTTTTAAGATTGCTTCATTTCGGGGACTGATCCGTTTGTCACTGGTTAGTAGCGTTCCGTCTAGATCCAACGCAACCATTTTAATCATGGGGGTTCCTCCTTGATGGTAACCGTTCGGTGTTTGCGAAATCGGTGTTGAGCGTAGCGATAACGCAACGATTTTTGTGTTAAAACGAGCAAAACGGTTAAACCGGTGCCTGCTCGAATTTAACGCGACTAATTCTAGAATAGCATATTTAAGAAGTGCTGGCGGCGCCAATTAGCTAAATTAACAAAAGACCGAACTTTCCACTGTTTATAATTTATCTTTGTTAAGAAACTCGGTAGAATAAGGGTAACAAGAAAATGGGGGCGACCACCATGAATTATGAGTCAACGTATCGTTACGATGGTAAAAAATCATTAGTGTTAGCAACGCAACCGACAAGTTTATCTGAACCAATGCCGGAAAAAGAAGCCATTCAGGCTCAACTCGCGGAAAATTTATCAAAACTTGCCGATCTGCAAAGCAAATTGTATGCACAATCAACGCATGGTGTGATCGTTCTGTTACAGGGCATGGATGCTGCCGGAAAGGACAGCATGATTCGTCACGTGATGAGTGGTTTGGACCCAGAGGGAACCTCCGTGGTGAGTTTTAAGCAGCCAACCAGTAATGAACTGGCGCATGATTACCTGTGGCGTATTTCGGCAGCACTCCCACGGCGGGGAAGCATTCAGATTTTTAACCGGTCACAGTATGAAGACGTCTTGATCAGCCGGGTGCACCCAGAAATTTTGACGACCCAACACTTGCCGGGCATTACGAGCGTTGACCAGGTAACACCCGCCTTGTTCCATGAACGGTATGACGACATTAAACACTACGAAACGTACCTGAAGCATAACGGCTTTGTGCTGCTTAAATTTTTCTTGCACTATTCAAAGGCCGAACAGAAGCGGCGTTTTGAAAAACGAATTGAAGTTCCGGATAAGAACTGGAAGTTTTCAGCGGCCGACATTAAAGAACGGGCCTACTGGGATGACTATCAAAAAGCATATGAAGAAATGCTGAACCACACGGCAACCAAGGATAATCCCTGGTACATCATTCCATCGGACTCCAAGTGGTGCTCACGGGTCGTGGTGTCGAACATTTTAACCACCCGTTTAGCTGAGTTAAATCCGAAGTATCCAACGGTCACAGCAGAACAAAAGCAAGACTTACACAGAATTTTGGAACATTTACAAACTGACGAAAATAGTTGAGGGTTGTCCTTATGGCAAAGGAAAAATTGTACGGGGCCATGGTGATCAGCGCACAGGATATGCAGCTGATGATCGTGGAATTAAAAACACAACGGGTGCTTGAACGGGTGAGTGCGCCCCTTTATTTGGGGGCAGATCTATTTGAGGGCAAACGAATTGAACCGGAACGCGCAGACGATGTCGTCACCATTTTGGAACGTTTTCTCCAGTTGTTAAAGGACTACAACGTGACAAACTACCGGTTGGTGGCAAGTCATACGATTGCGCGGGCCGAAAACATTGATTATATTCGTGACCATATTTACATCACGACCGGGATTACGCTTCACTTTATGACGGTTAATGAAGAGTCACTCTTTTCATACGAAGCCGCAGCAGATCTCTTGCCAAATTTCCACCAGTTGATTAGTGACCGGACGCTCCTGATCCAGGTGGGTGCCAGTATGGCCCATTTCATGATCTTCGTGGATGGGCGTTTGACGTTGACCCGTGAGCTCTTTTTGGGGCCACTCCAGGTGGCAAATCAATTGCAGGGGTTAGAGCACCGGGTGGAATCGTATCAAGAGGTGCTCAGCGATTACTTGCATTCCAAGTTGGTGAGCTTGTACCAATACTTACCAGAGCAAACGTTTGACCAGGTTATCTTGATGGGCTCAAAGTTGAACCTCTTGGAGGGGATGATCCCAACAAATCAACGCTATGTCAAACTGAGTCATGCAGATTTTGAACAGCAGTTTCAAACGGTGATCCAGATGACGCCGCAAGATTTGCTGAACCAAAGCAATCTGCCGACCGCGGAAGTTAACGAAGTTTTACCACTCTTCTTATTGCTGGACGAAGTTTTTGATCACTTTGAGGTGAAAACGATTCACCTAACGGACTTCAAGTTGATTGATGGCTGCGTTTTAGATGCCGCGGCCAGTCAGGCCACCCACGCACATAATGACGATGCTATCAGTCAGGTGATGCTGAGCTCGGCGTATGAACTAGCACGCAGGTTCCATGTTGATGAGGCCCACCAGCAATCGGTGGTGATGTTTGCAACCCAGCTATTTGACCGGCTAAAAAAGCTGCATGGGCTCGGGGCTCGCGAACGGCTGCTGTTGCAGTTAGCGGCAATTCTTCAGGATACCGGGTTATTTATTGATAGCGAACAGCACGCGTTTCACTCGGAGTACATTGTTAACCATTCGGAGATGCTGGGCTTGCGGGCTGACGAGCAGATCGAAGTGGCTGCCATTGCGCGTTATCACAGTTCTGAAACGGTCTCTGCGGATTTAAGCCAGTTTGGGATTGCGATGAATAACCGGTTGGTGATGGTCAAGCTGGCTGCGATTTTGCGGTTGGCGGACGCGCTGGATGACAGCCGGCTACACAAGATTTCTAAGATCAGTGTTTCCATTAAAAAACCGACGATCACAATTCGGGCAACGGCCAATGACGACATTGAGTTGGAGACCTGGACGTTTAATAAAAAGCGCCGGTTCTTTGAGGAAATCTACGGACTAACGCCAGTCTTGCAACGGACAGGTCGTTTCTAAAGGGAGAAAACAATGGATTACACAACACCAGAGTTATATGTGAACCGGGAACTAAGCTGGGTGGATTTTGATGATCGTGTCCTGGAAGAAGCACGGGATAAGACCAACCCGTTGTTGGAACGGGCCCGGTTTTTAGGAATCACCCAGAGCAACCTTGATGAGTTTTTCATGGTGCGGGTTGCGTCCTTACGGAAAATGGAAGATGTAAACTACGTGAAACCGGACGCGTCGGGGATGACGGCCTCAGATCAACTCACGGCGATCAGTGTTAAGGTTCACCAATTGGTTGAAAAACAGTACAGCACGCTCAACCGTTCATTGTTGCCACAGCTAGAGGCGATTGGTGTGCACGTTCGTTTGTTCGATGAGTTGACGCCCACACAGGTGAGTTACTTAACGCAGTACTTCAGGGAGGTCCTTTACCCCGTTTTGACACCGATGGCAGTGGACATTTCCCGACCGTTTCCCTTCATTAGCAATAATACGTTGAACATTGCCTTTCGATTGGTCAAGAATACGAAGGACGAAGCCAGCGGTAAAAAGGAGCACCGGTTTGCCACCATGCAAGTTCCGGGAACATTTAACCGGGTGGTGGCCGTTCCTGGGACCAATGAATTCGTTCTCCTTGAAGAAATTTTAAAGCACTTTGCGGGCGAGCTGTTTACCGGGTTTAAAGTCAAGGAAGCCCACACGTACCGGGTTATTCGCGACATGGATCTGGATGTTACCGAAGAGGACGCCAGTGACTTGCTCAAGGAAGTTGAACACGAATTGGCACTGCGCGACCACACGCAGGTGATGCGGTTAGAGATTGACGCCAGCATGTCAAAGCAGTTGCGGAAACAGTTGATTAAGGATCTGGAAGCCCGGGAGGCGGATGTTTATGACATCAAGGGGCCAATTGATTTACGGTTCTTGAGTAAACTGGTTAAGCAGGTCAAGGGACACACAGACCTGTTATACCCGGCGTTTAAGGGTGCGATTCAACCAGCACTGCGGCAAAAGGACATGTTTGCGGCAATTAAGAAACAGGATTTGTTTGTGCACCACCCTTATGATAGTTTCGAACCGGTTGTGCGGTTTGTGCGGCAAGCGGCGTCGGACCCGGACACACTCGCCATCAAAATGACGTTATACCGGGTCTCGTCACAATCACCCATCATTAAGTATTTGGCCCAGGCGGCGCGAAATGGGAAACAGGTGACGGTCCTTGTTGAATTAAAGGCGCGGTTTGATGAAGAAAACAACGTGAAGTGGGCCCAACAACTGGAACATGAAGGGTGTCACGTTATTTACGGCCTTGTTGGGTTAAAGACCCATTGCAAACTGTTACTAGTCGTCCGCCAAGAAGCGGATGGCATTAAGCGCTACATGCACATGGCAACCGGGAATTATAATGATGTCACGGCTAAGCTCTACACGGATATGGGCATCTTTACCGCCGATCCATTGATGGGCGTGGACGCGTCCAACGTGTTTAACATGTTATCGGGGTTCAGCGAACCAGATCATTTTGAACGGGTCGCCATTGCACCAACCACGTTACGGGACTTTTTATATGATCGAATCAATGATGAAATTGATAACGCAAAGGCGGGCCGGCCAGCGCACATTCGGATGAAGATGAACTCTCTGTCTGACCGGGGGATGATCCAAAAGTTGTACGCAGCGTCAGCAGCCGGCGTTAAAATCGATCTGATCGTTCGGGGCATTGTGTGCTTGAAGGTTAGAATCCCAGGTGTTTCCGACAACATCACCGTTCATTCACTGGTTGGCCGGTTACTTGAACACAGCCGGATTTACGATTTTTATGCGAATGGTGAGCACCGGATCTACCTGTCATCAGCCGATTTAATGACGCGAAACATCAGTCGGCGGGTGGAACTACTTTTCCCTGTTTTGCAGGACGACATTAAGGCCAAAGTGAGCGGAATTTACAACCAAATGTGGCACGATACGGTGAAAACGCGGGTGCTTCATGAGGATGGCACATGGACAAAGGTGGATCGGCGCGGATTGGCGCTACTTGATGTGCAGGAACACTTGATTGAGGCGGCCAAAGAGCAGGTTCAACAGGATGCTGACCGTGAAACAGCAAAGCCACAGACGCCGTTTACACCACTGATGCGGCCAACGGACGACACGTTGACTGGTGATCACCACAATAACGAGGAATAAGCACAAAGGGGTGGGTAAACCACATGGAAAACTTCGCAGTTATTGATCTCGGATCAAACTCTTGTCGGATGACAATCACGGAAATTGCCGATGATGGTCAGTTCACACGGGGGCAAATGACGAAACAGTTTGTCCGGTTATCCGAAGGGATGGCGCAAACCGGTGCATTGCAACAAGCACCAATGGATCGAACCATCGCGGCACTGAAAGACTTTTATGCCGTTTATTCGCAATTGCCGAACCTGACGCTTAAGGCGGTTGCAACGGCTGCCGTCCGGAGTGCGTCGAATCAGGCGGCATTTTTGGACCGCATCAAGGCAGAAGTGCACGGTCTGACAATTCAAGTGATTACAGGAAAAGAAGAGGCCCACTACGATTTTCTTGGGGTCATTAATACACTACCAGTAACAAATTGCGTGTTGATCGACACGGGTGGAGCCTCTTGTGAACTGGTTCTGGTTCAAAACGGTCGGGCTCAGGAAATGGTTAGTTTACCGTTTGGCTCCGTTAATCTGTCGGAGGGCTTTTTGAAACATGGAACAACGGAACCCTTAGCGGCAGTGGATCAGTTCCGACTCACAACAACCATGCAGCGGTTGTTTAACGGCATATGGTGGCTTCATCGGGGCCAGAATCTACCCATTGTCGCACTGGGCGGATCGAACCGAACGCTTGCCAAAATCCGTCGCAAGCAAAAGCACGTGGCGGACTTTGAGGACGTTCATGGGTTTCGGATGAGTGTCACCGAGGTGGATGATGTGTACGCGACGATCATTGAACGAAACCTTGAGGATCGCAAGGCAATTCCTGGTCTGGCAAAGGACCGTGCAGACATTATTGCGGCGGGGCTTGCCCCCATTGTGACCATCATGCGGTACTTAGATTCCGGCCGGGTAATTTTTTCTGAAAACGGTGTCCGTGAAGGCGTCCTGTATGAACATTTAGCAGCACGAAACGTGGAATAAGCAACGATGTTAAAACGGCACCCATGAGTAAGTTCTACTCATGGGTGCCGTTTTGTGTTTATGAACGCTTAGTTTAACGCGGCTTCAAGTGCCTGCTTTAACGCCCGTTGTTGAACGTCAGTGCGTTGGGCAGCGGTCAGCCGGGGATTTTTCGCAACGGCGCCAAGGACCTGTTTGGCCACGGTGGCGGTGATGGCCTGTTGTTTAGCAGGATCCTTCATCACCTTGGCAAGTTGCTTTGCCTGGCTGGTGCTCAAAGTCAACCATGTTGCGGGAACGTTAAACGTGTAGTGGTGGTGCTGAACGGTGTTTTTCTCGCCAGACAACGCAAAGAGGAATTTCATCCAGTGGTTTTTGTATTCCCACCGGGTCGTCGTTTTGACGAGAGTTGCCTCCGAGGCGGTTGTTTGATGAACCGTCGTGGTGATTTTTTTCGTTGGAATCGGTTGAGGCTTTTTTTCGGATGCGTTCGTCCGGTAAAGGTACACTTTTTCCGTCCCGTTTCCAAGGGGTTGGTACAACAACATGTTAACGGGAAGCTTTCCCTTCACGCTTGAAACTAGCGTGACCGTTTGACTGGTGTTAACTTTTTTCAAACCGTAGTGGTAGTTATCGTTAGCAATCAGTAACCCCATCATGCCAAGAAAACCAATTAAGAAAAGGCCGATCAAACAGTGGCGAATCGCGCCGCTATCGAGTAAAACAATGCTCATAAAGATCCCGAGGGTGGAAATAACAAGTAAACTGATAACCATTAGTTGACCCTCCGTGAATTCCCAGATTTGATCCAAAATGCGAGAACTAAACCAACTAATGCAAACAGAGTGGCCGTCATGAAGGCAGCGTGGTAACCGGAGAGCGTTGCGCTGATGGCATGGTCACGGTAGGCCAGTGGTGTCTTGTGCAACACGGCTTTAGCCGGCATGTTTGATTTAGTGACGTTGGTCAAAACGGAAATTAAAATGGCGGTTCCCATTGATGAAAAGACTTGCCGGCCGGTGTTATTGACGGACGTTCCGTGACTCATCAAGTTGAGTGGCAGGGCGTTCATCCCGGTAGTGGTGACGGGCATCATGACCATGGCAATCCCGAACATCCGAATTGTGTACATCAGGGTGACAAAGACGATGGGCGTGTCTTCAGTCAAGGTCATGAAAAAGGCGGTTCCGGCCGTCAATAAGAACATCCCTGTGATGGCTAAGCGCCGGGCACCGATTCGGTCAAAAATTCGCCCGGTGATGGGACTCATGATCCCCATCATGAGGGCCCCAGGCAGTAAAATCAGTCCAGAATGAAAGGCGGATTCGCCACGAACCGTTTGAATGTAAAGTGGGAGTACCATTTCCGCCCCGATCATGGCCATGTTAACCACGGCCACTTCAATGACGGACAGGGTGTAAACGGGTGAAGTAAAGACCCGCAGTTGGAGAAGAGGATTTTCAATGGTCAGTGACCGCCAAACGAAAAGGCCCACAAAGATTGCCCCGATGATTAAGGTGATGTAAACCTTTGGTGACGTCCATGAGCTGGAGCCGACACTACTAAAGGCGTACAGCATGCTCCCAAAACCAACTGTTGAAAGGAGAACGGACAGCCAATCTGCCTGTGCGTGACGGGTTGGGAAGAGTTTACGCATGGTGAATAAGGCAAGGATAAAAACAATTACTGGGAACGGAAGAATGACGACAAACAGTGACCGCCATGAATAGTTTAATAACAGCCACCCAGACAGGGTTGGGCCGATGGCGGGTGCTAAACCGATAACAATTCCGGCAAGGCCCATGGCGGACCCCCGTTTTTCTGGTGGAAAAATGGTTAGCATGGTTGTTTGAAATGTTGGGGCAGTGATTCCAACGGCAACAGCTTCGATCAATCGTCCCGTTAGAAGCGTGCCGAAGTTAGGCGCAATCATACAAATGAATGTCCCGGCGAAGAAAATGGCCATCGCCGTCAGGTATAACGCCTTCGAACTAAACCGCTGGAGTAAAAAAGCGGAAATGGGAATCGTGATCCCCATGACCAGCATGAACCCGGTTGTTAACCACTGAACGGTATCGGCGTCGATGTTAAACGTCCGCATTAACGTTGGAAAGGCAGTGGTCAGGGTGGTTTGGACGATAAATGTACTAAAGGTCCCAATCAACATGGTTAAAACGAGCAGTAGCCGGTTAAACGGCCGGCCGTTCGCGTCCACCACGTGAAATTCTGTTGATGATTCAGACACAAGAACGCCTCCTTAGCGTAAAAAAAGTGCGGTAATAATAATCAGAAATAAAAAATCCAATGAATAATTATACGCTTTTGACTAATAAAATGTTAGTGGCAGTTCGTGGCTAATTTATTGATGAGTAGATAGCTTGATGGAAACCGTTTGAGAAGGTTGCACAAAAAAGATTGCAGGGTCCATTAGGAGCCAGCAATCTTTATTTAAGGTGTTTGCTTACGAAGCGCTAATGAGGTCGCGGCGTTGGTAGCCAAGCCACCCCACGACCATGAGGGCAACGGCAATGGCAAGCTGCCACCAAAAGGTTGGCCAATCAATGGCGACGGACGGCACGTTACCGATGTACCCAAACGGCGTTAACTTAGGGACCCAGTGGGCTAGGTTAAACAGCCGGCCGAAGTAACCAATTCCAAAGGCTAATCCCAGGTAGCCCCAAATCACAGGGGTCCAGCGAGGCCACCACCCCACAAGGATTGCGCCGATCCCAATCATGATCAGCAGTGGGGGGATGTTTGCCAAAATGGCGTGGTAGAAGATGGTCGTGCTTAGCGGGTGGGTGAGGACGGTATTGGCAGCGATTGCCAACCCGGAGACACTGGCAATGAGGGCGGCCAAACTGGTCAAGACCCCTAAGCCAAGCAGCGTGATGTTTAACCGCCACCGTGCAATTGGCCGGGCAAACACCGTTTCAAGGGTGCCCCGGTGTTCATCGGTTGTTAACCGGTAAAGGATCTGTAAACCGGGGATGGCACTGACTGTCGTGAAGACAATCATGAGAACCGCAATGAAGGCTTTAAGGACGCTTGTCGTTGCGGCAGTTGCCGTTTGCGGATCTGACAAGAGTTTTGCCGTTAAGGGATTCGACTGAAGGACGTTGGCCACGGTGTTAAACACCGATCCATACATCGCACCGAAAATGATTAACCCAATGAGCCATGCACAAATGAGATTACGCTCAAGCCGCCAAAAGAGGCCGAGGGGGCCACTTAAGAGTGCTGACGCGCGTGCAGGGCCAGGGCGACTGGCAATGATGCCGGCGTTAAGGTCGCGGTGGGCCCGTAAGCCGATGGCACCAAGAATGAGAATGATGCTGGTAATCACAATGAGCGCTGCTGGCCACCAGTTGTTAGCTCGGTAGGTGGAAAATTTCTCGACCCACCCAAACGGGGAAAGCCACGTGTACGCGGGGTGACTAACATCGGTAACAAGGCGCATCATGTATGTGATGCCAAAGAGTCCGTATGACAAGCCAGTGGCGGCCCGACTGCTAGCGGCTAGCTGAGCACATAAGATTGCGAGAAGACCAAATAACAGTCCGTTTAAGCCTAAGCCAATGCCCAAAACAAAATTTCCGTTGGAATTGGTGCCGGTGAGGTTGGCAAACTGCAATCCGACACTGTAGAGGAGGCCGAGGCCAAGGTTAACAACGAGCAGTTCGCTAATGGCAGCGGCAAGTGGCGCATAGGGGCCAACACCGCGGGCGGCTAGCAGTTCAGTCAGACCCCGCTCTTCATCGCCGCGGGTTAAGTTCACGGCCAGGTTGAAGTTCATGATGACGCCAAAGATGGCCATGAAAACGGTCATTTCACCGGCAAAGACGTCGGCGGAGGTGTATGGCCCGCTGGGAAGGCAGCCGAACAGGGCCCGCATGGCAGGAGTGTTCAATGTATTGGTGATCTGATCGATTGCCGTAGTTGAGCCATAAAGGTCGCTAAACTTCGCGGCGATGCTGGCGAAAAGGCTAACCAACACGAGCACCCAGACAAGAATTTTCCAACGATCCCGGCGTAAGTTGATCCTGAGTAGCTGGTTCGTGTGATAAAACGCGGCGTTAGGCATGGTCACTCACGTCCTTTCCGCTATGATCGGTCACGGGCTGTTGATCATAATAACGGAGAAAGAGATCCTCTAACGTTGGTGGTGTACTTTGAATGGCGGTGATCTGATGAGCGGTAAGCAGTGTCATAACGGCGCCAAGGGCTTCTGAATCAACGGTAAACGTGGTGTGGTAGCCGGGGCGATCCGTCGTGGTCGTGGCCACCTGATGAACACCTTGGTGAGTAGATAAATCAGTCAGTGGCTGGGTCGTCGTCACGGCAATCTGTGTCCGGGTCAGGTGACGCATGTCGGCAAGCGTTCCGGTCTCAATGATGGTCCCGTTTCGAATGATGCCGATTCGGTCACACATCCGTTCCACTTCAGACAAGATATGACTGGAAAGAAGCACGGCTTTTCCCTGTTGCTTCAGTTGAAGCACTGCTTCCTGAAAGAAGCGTTCGTTAAGGGGGTCGAGGCCGGAAGTGGGTTCATCAAAGATGTAAAGGTCTGCGTCCTGTGACAGGGCGGCAATCAGGGCCACCTTTTGCCGGTTCCCTTTGGAATATGTGCGGGCCTTTTTGGTGGGATCAAGGCCGAATTGGTGGATGAGGTCGTCCGTTTTTGGCTGATGACGTTGACCACTGAGCTTTAATAAGAGGTCAATGATCTCGCCACCAGTTAAATTTGGCCAGAGGTAAACGTCGCCGGGAACATAGGCTAACCGTTTATGAATGGCAACGGCGTCCTTAAAGACGTCCTGATCAAAAATGGTCGCGGTGCCACCAGACGCGCGTAAAAGGCCAAGCAGGGTTCGAATGGTCGTTGACTTACCGGCCCCGTTTGGACCAATAAACCCGAAGACTTCGCCAGGATAAACGTCAAAGGTGACGTCATTGAGTGCGTGAACACGGCCGAACTGTTTTTGAAGGTGGTCGAGGTGCACCACCGGAGTATTGAGTGTCATGATGCAATCCTCCTTAGCTAAATGTGACATCAAATAAGCGATTCCGTTGGTCTTAGCCCAAGTGTACGGAGCCGCGAAAACGGTGTCAATTAAGCTGGCTTACAAAAATTAAACCAGAGGAAACGGCCGCCTCGTGGTAGGATAGAAGTAATCAAAATCAGTGCAAAAACAGACAGAATGACGGAAATGGTGGCGCATAATGATGACAATTGGGTTATCAGCAGGTGAACAAGAGCAGCTAGTGAAAATTATTGATTACGCACGTGGTCAACTGGGGGCAGAACACTCGGGCCATGACTTTGAACACGTTGAACGGGTGGCAAAATTGGCCGCGCGAATTGAATCTGTGGAGCAAACTGGGCAGCCGTTTATTGTGATTGCAACGGCGTACTTGCACGACGTTATGGATGACAAAGTGGTTGCTGACCCGAATGCTGCCCGCCAGGCCCTTCATGATCGGTTAACGACGTGGGGTGTTTCGGGAGCTCAGATTACCGCGATGTTTGCAATTATTGATCACATGTCGTTTAGCGCGAATTTAGCGGGGCACCAGTCATTAAGTGCGGCGGGGCAAATTGTTCAGGATGCAGACCGGATGGACGCCATTGGGGCCATTGGAATTGCCCGGACGTTGACGTATGGTGGTCACCACGATCGGGTGATCTATGATCCTGACATTGCGCCCCGAACACAGATGACCAAGGCCGATTATCGAAATGATGAAGGAACAACCATCAATCATTTTTATGAGAAACTGCTGCTGATTAAGGATCAATTAAACACGGCGACAGCGCGTCAATTAGCTGATCACCGGCAACAAGTAATGCTTAATTTTTTGGATGAATTTAAACAGGAGTGGAACGGCGAGGCCTAACCATGAGTGAAATAAAACCGCCACATCCGGACTGCTTTATTAGCCCGGATGTGGCGGCTTTTGGATTGTTAATGGCGTTTAAACAAAAGACGTGTCATCGCGTTGATCAAAATGGATAGTACCACGACAAAGGAAATGGCTAGGTACAGTGGCACCAGGTGAAGCCGGAACCAGCTGGCAATGGGCCAGGATAACATTCCCGTTGCCAGGCCGATGAGACCTAATAACAGGATGTACGTGGAGAGCCCGGTCACTGAGTTTTTGAGGTCCGCTTGGCTCAGATCAAAGCCGCCAGCACTAATGTTGGTTACAAGAACCATCCAGATGAGTAAGCGGAGGGTCAACGGCCCCCAGGCGATGGTGGTTACCGGAGCGTGAAACAGGGCGCCAAAACTTGGTTGTTGTGCAAACGTGACCCAGTTGCCATAAACATCTGGCAAAAGCCACGCGGTCAATGCAAAAATGACGAGGCTAATTCCAACGATGGGGGCAAACCCAATGAAGAAGTTTCCGATGACTTGGTAGCTATTATCGGAGTGCCACCGGTGGTTAACGTAACCTAACGTGAGGTTGTCAGGATCGTCTGGGGTGGCGGTTGCGCGTTGTAGGAGTTTGAAACTTTCAATTCGATGGCCAAAAATAAGCGCCATGATGAGGTGACTCAACTCGTGAAGGATGATCCCGAGTGCACCAAAGTACACGGGGGCATTCACGCCGAATTTATTGGTGAACAGTTGCTTGGTGTTGCGATTGATAACGGTCAGCGCCCAGCTAAAAAGGAGCGGAAGGCCGAGCGCATAGAGATAGGTGGCCAGTAAATTGACGATGATCTGTTGGCCAATCGTGCTGGCTGACATGGCATTAATCCTCTTCTAAATCTGTGAAGGTTCCGTGAACTAACTCGGCAACGGCCGCCGCGTTCACTTTGACAGAGCGGCCAATTTTTCCAGATGAAACGACGATTTCGCCTTGTTCTTGGGCGGTCGTATCAAAGTAGATCGGGTACTGGTATTTTTCCCAAATCCCAATGGGCGTGTTGGCCCCGTGTTCGTAGCCGGTGGTCTTCAAGAGGTCCTTTAACGGTACCATCCCCACCTTTTTATTGCCGGAAGCAGCGGCTAACTTTTTATAACTCAGGTGTGTATCAAGGGGCACAACACCGACCAATGGCCCGGTTGTTGGACCGGTCAGCACCAACGTTTTGTAGATGTGGTGTTCGTCATAATTTTCGTGATCCACATCAAGTTGTGCGACATCCCCTTGTTGGTGCGTTGCAAACTCGATTTGGGTGTAGGGGATTTTTGCCTTATCTAAAATTTTTTCAACAAGTGTTTTTTGAATTTTTTTCTTTTTTGCCACTGTGTTAACCTCCGTGGTTGGTCGTTTACGCTGGTTTTAAATATTGGTACGGACCTAATGAACAATTGGCTGGACCAATAATTTCTGATATACTTTCATCAACCAGTATACAAAGAAAGGAACCGAGCGTCGATATGGCGGACTTAGTTTATAAAAATGTAATGCAGGACTTGAAGTGCCGCATTAATGATAATCAATTTCCAGACAAACGGCTACCGGACGAACGGAGTTTGAGCGACGAGTACCAAGTGAGTCGCTCCTCCGTGAAACGCGCGTTGAATGTACTGGCCCAGCAGGGGATCATTTTTAAAAAGCGGGGATCAGGCACGTTTGTTAACCCACTCTATCTGAAAAACCAAGCGGTCTTTAGTTATGAAGGGCGTAATTTGGGAGTTACAGATTCCATGCGGGTGGACGGTAAACAGCCAAGCATTAAGTTGCTGGATTTTCAGGTTGTTCCTGCGATGCCGGAATTGCAGCAAGATCTTTTCCTTAATGAAGACGATTTTGTTTACCAAATCAAACGGCTGCGGATGCTGGATGATCAACCAGTGATGATCGAAACGGGATTTATTCCCATCAAAATCATGCCAGAATTGTCGTCCACCGTGGTGTCCGGTTCCATCTTTAACTACCTAGAAGACATTAAGCACGTTTCCGTGACGAAATCCTTTATGACTGTAGCGGCAGAACCGTCAACAGTGGAAGATCAAACGTTGCTTTCATTGGCCGAAAATGAACCCGTGGGCGTCATGAGTGGGATCTTTTTTCTAGATGATGGCACACCGTTCGAAGTTTCAAATATGCGAATTCACTACCAATACATGAAGTACAACACATTCGTCGACCTTGATGCTGACTGATAGATATTAAAAAATGCTAAGAATCTTTAATTCTTAGCATTTTTTATGTTCTTTTTAAGCGCTAATTTGTTACCATGGCGGCAGATTAGTGGATCGCAAACCTGAATGAGGGAGCGGTTTTCACTATGTAAATAAGGGTCGATTGTTTTATTTTGAACAATTGGGTCGTACCAATTTTCAGAAAGGTTGACTTTTATTTAAAACCGGCTATTATAGTAACTGTAAATTAACCGGACAAAAGTCGGTGGATTTCACAGCATATCGTGTTGATAAAAAGACAAATTGAAGGAGTGTAACTATTCATGGCAGTTGATTACGACTCACAAGAATACTTAGACACAGTTGACGCCTACTGGCGCGCAGCTAACTACCTTTCAGTTGGGCAATTGTTCTTAAAGGACAACCCATTGTTAAAGGGTGACTTAACCGCAAACGACGTTAAAGTTAAGCCAATTGGTCACTGGGGGACAATCGTTCCTCAAAACTTCATTTACGCACATTTGAACCGTGCCATCTTGAAGTACGACTTGGACATGTTCTACATCGAAGGTTCAGGTCACGGTGGTCAGGTCATGGTTTCAAACGCCTACCTTGATGGTTCATACACTGAGCGTTACCCACGTATCACTCAGGATGAAGAAGGTATGCAACGCTTGTTCAAGCAATTCTCATTCCCAGGTGGGGTTGCTTCACATGCTGCTCCTGAAACACCAGGTTCAATCCACGAAGGTGGCGAACTTGGTTACTCACTTTCACACGGTGTTGGTGCTATCTTAGATAACCCTGACGTTATTGCTGCTGTTGAAATTGGTGACGGGGAATCAGAAACTGGCCCACTGGCTGCTTCATGGATGTCAAGCAAGTTCATCAACCCAATCCACGACGGTGCTGTTTTGCCAATCGTTCAAGTTAACGGGTTCAAGATTTCTAACCCAACGATCCTTTCACGGATGAGCGATGCTGACTTAACTAAGTACTACGAAGGAATGGGCTGGTCACCAATCTTTGTTGAAACTGATGGTGACGACCACAAGACTGCCCACCAAGACATGGCTAAGGCAGTTGATGAAGCCGTTGAAAAGATCCAAGCTATTCAAAAGAATGCTCGTGAAAACAACGACGACTCATTACCAGTATGGCCAATGATCGTGCTTCGCGCACCTAAGGGTTGGACTGGTCCTAAGAAGGACTTGAACGGTAACCCAATCGAAAACTCATTCCGTGCTCACCAAATTCCACTTCCTGTTGACGCTAACCACATGGAACACGTTGATCTGTTGATCGACTGGTTGAAGTCATACAAGCCTGAAGAATTGTTCAACGAAGACGGAACTCCTAAGGAATTCTTGTCAGCCGTTGAACCTAAGGGTGACCGTCGGATGGCTATGAACCCAATCACTAACGGTGGGGTTCACCCAGAACCATTGAAGTTAGCTGACATTCGTCAATTTGCCGTTCCTGAAAGTGATTTGAAGGACAACAGCAAGCAACGGATGGACATGCAAGTGTTATCAGAATTCACTGCTGACACGATGAAAGAAAACGAAAACACGTTCCGGATCATGGGACCTGACGAAACGATGTCAAACCGTCTCTGGGATGTCTTTGATGTTACCAACCGTCAATGGATGGAAGACATCAAGGAACCTAACGATGAATACGTGGCTCATTCAGGCCGTGTTCTTGACGCTCAATTGTCAGAACACCAAGCTGAAGGTTGGTTAGAAGGTTACGTTCTGACTGGTCGTCATGGTTTCTTCGCTTCATACGAATCATTCACGCGTGTTATCGACTCAATGTTGACACAACACTACAAGTGGTTACGTAAGGCGCAAGAACAAAACTGGCGTCACGATTACCCATCATTGAACATCATCAACACTTCCACTGTGTTCCAACAAGACCACAATGGTTACACTCACCAAGACCCAGGTATGCTTGGTCACATGGCTGAAAAGGGTCATGAACTGGTTAACGAATACTTGCCAGCTGACGCTAACTCATTGTTAGCTGTTATGAACAAGTCATTACAAAGTCGCGAAGTGATCAACTTGATCGTTGCTTCCAAGCACCCACGGACTCAATGGTTCTCCATTGACGAAGCTACGGAATTGGTTAACAACGGTTTGGGAATCATTCCTTGGGCTTCTAACGACGATAACGTTGAACCAGATGTTGTCTTTGCAGCAGCTGGGACTGAACCAATGATGGAAAGCTTAGCTGCCGTTTCATTACTGCACGAAAGCTTCCCAGAATTGAAGTTCCGCTTCATCAACGTTGTTGACCTGTTGAAGCTTCGTAAGAAGGGTGACGACCAAGACGACCGTGGAATGACGGACGAAGAATTCGACCGTTACTTCACAACTGACAAGCCAGTTATCTTTGCTTTCCATGGTTTCGAAAACACGTTGCGTGGTTTGATTTACGACCGTCACAACCACAACGTTCACTTCCATGGTTACCGTGAAAACGGGGACATCACGACACCATTTGACATGCGTGTTCTGAACGAAATGGACCGTTACCACTTGGCTAAGGATGCCATCAACGCATCTAAGTTTGCTGAACAAGCCGGCGAATTCACTCAACACATGGACGACATGGTTGCTAAACATAACCAATTCATCCGTGATGAAGGTACCGACATGCCAGAAGTAAACGCATGGCAATGGAAAGACATCAAGTAATTTCGCGATTACTTGAGTGTTGACCGATTTGAAAACGCACATCAATCTTCGGATTGATGTGCGTTTTTGTGTTACGAATGGGAATTAATTCGTGTTAAACGTTGCGTCGCCTTGAGATTAGTTTAATAATAAAATATTAGGACTAATCTGAACGAACAGGGCGAGGTGAAACCAATGGCAAAAACAGAAGTAGTGGAACTGACTAACTTAGTGCTTGTGTCTGACAATGAAACAAATCAAATTCTGGTGGAAGATCGGAAAAATCCCGATTGGCCGGGCTACACCTTTCCTGGTGGCCATGTGAAGCAGGGTGAGAGTTTCGTTGATTCAGCCATTCGCGAGGTTAAAGAAGAGACTGGGCTGACGATCCATAACCCGATTTTTTGTGGATTCAAGGAATTTATGACGGACAATGGTCGCTACATCGTGGCCCTTTTTCGGACCGACTCCTTTTCTGGAGAAGTTCGTTCCTCCTCTGAGGGGACCGTTTGCTGGATGCGCCGGGATGAACTTTTTGAACATCACTTTGCAACAGATGTGGATAAGCTATTAGAAGTGTTTGAAAAACGGAATATTTCTGAGCTCAGCTACTTAAATGACCCTAAGGGTGAATTCAAATAAAAACGAATTTAAGTGAGTGCTCACTCGTGATTGTTTATCAAAGCGCGTATAATAAAGTCATGAGAATATCCGGGTGAAAAGCTCGATAACGTCGTGTTTGTTGGCGAAATGATTGCGACAAGACACCGACCGAATACAAAAGTGAGGCAAGGACGATGAAGACAGCAGTCATTACAGATAGTGCCAGTTATTTAGACCCAGAGGTTGCGATGGCAGCAGGCATTCACGTGGTCCCCATCACGGTGATTTTTGGGACCCAGACATACCTCGAAAACGTTGACATTACGAGTGAACAATTTTATCAACGGATGCGGGAAGAAAAAAAGATGCCGTCCACGGCACAAGTGACAATGATGCAAATGCAAGCGGTGTTCGATGAACTGATTGCTGACGGGTATGATGAAGTGATCTGCATTCATCTTTCTAGTGGCATCACGACCTTTTTGCAGAACCTCACGGCGTACGCACCGACCGTGACTGGCATCAAGGTTTATCCGTTTGATTCACAAATGGCCAGCGAAGGTGAGGCCTGGTTGGCGCTGTTAGCCGCAAAGATGGCCAAGGCGGGGAAGAATGCCGCTGATATTTTACCGGCCTTAGAACACCTGAGAGCGACGACACACGTGTACTTTGTTGTCGACGACCTCAGTCATTTATTGCGCACGGGGCGAATTACGAATAGTTCGGCCTTTGTGGGGAATTTATTGCGGATCAAACCAATTTTGACGTTTGAAGATGCTAAAATCGTCGGGTTAACGAAGGAACGAACGGCTAAACGGGCGTTTCAAAAGGTGAAACAGGACTTTGAACAGTCCTTGACGACAATAACCGCTCCAGTCCGGGTGGGAATCATCGACGGGAATAACCCAACGGCCAGCGAGGAATGGTTGACGGATCTATCAAGTTCCGCTGAAACTGCGACTGGCGTTACACCAGCCTTTGAAACTGCGCACATCGGCGCGTCTATCGGTGTTCATACAGGTGAAAAAGTGATGGGCCTTGTGTGGGCAGAAGACTGGCAGACACTCGGCGAATAAGCACAAAAGAAAAGCGGCTGCTTTCCCAGATTTTTGGGAAGGCAGTCGCTTTAGTGTCGGTAGAAATAGGGGCATCGGTCATTATTGTTGGTGACTTAGGGACACTGGCTGGCTTGCGGGTTGCTGAGCCAGAGTGGGGAAGCCACGTGTCTCCGCCACAATGTACAGCGGCCGTTCACGTGATTGATTAAAAATACGTCCCAGGTATTGGCCGAGAAAGCCAATACTAGTGAGGATCATACCGCCGATAATGAGAAGCGCGCAGAGGGTGATGATGGTTGGCGTAAAGCCGAACCAGATGGCGCTGATGACATCGACCAGGGCGGCAATAAACAGCGTGGTTCCAAACCAAGTCGCAAGTTTTAACGGGAGGTTTGAAAATGAGGTGACGCCATCCATTGCGAGTCGAATCATCTTCCGGAGGGGATATTTGGATTCGCCGTCTGTTCGCGGTTGGCGCTCGTACGTAACAGCCTGTTGGTTAAAACCGATCCAGCTGACCATGCCCCGGACAAACGGTTCGTCTTCGTTCATTTGATCAAGAACGTTCACGACCTTACGATCCATTAACCGAAAGTCGCCGGTATCGACGGGAATGTCAACGTTCGTAATGGCGTGTAATAAGCGGTAAAAGGCACTAGCGGAAGTCTTTTTAAACCAGGATTCACCATCGCGTTGTGATCGTTGACCGTAGACAACGTCAGCGCCACGTTGCCAGGCATTGATCATGTCACCGATGACGGCTGGTGGGTCCTGAAGATCTGCGTCCATCACGACAACTGCGTCACCTGTGGCATAGCGGATGCCAGCGGTAATGGCCAGCTGATGCCCAAAGTTTCGTGAAAAGCGAATTAACCGCATGTCAGGGTAAAACGCGCTGGCCTTTTTAAGTTTATCAATGGTTGTGTCACTAGACCCGTCGTCCACAAAAATCACTTCGTAACGTTCAGGTCGCTGGTTGATGAAGCCCTGGACGGTGCGCAACGTCTTCATGATTAACGCTTCTTCATTGTAAACGGGCATGACGATGGAAATTAACGGTGGGATTGCTTCGGGCATGATCCTCACGTCCTTTCTAAAGGCAACAAGATTAATTTAATTGGTAAAGGGTACCGCTACTCATGCCGCCACCCATTGGTTGGGCATTCTTTGTGCTTGTTGATGAGGTCGCGCCCTTGGTGGTTGGTTTTGTTGCGCCTGGTTGTTTTGTCCCAGATGGTTTTGTGCCACTTGGTTTCTTCATGCCAGTCGGTGCACCACCAGGGGCACCATTACCGCCCATGTCACTTGGCGCAGCCCCTTGTTTTTTCGTTGGTGCGGCTGTTTTAGCCGCTGATTTGCTGGTTGTTGTTGAGGTTCCGCCATATTTTGAGGCACTAATTTTGGTTCCGTTTTTCTCAACCCACTTAACGATGGCGCTGCTACTACTGCTCTTACCAGCAACGTAGAAGTATTTAACTTGGCCTTCTTTGACCAACTTCTTGAACTGCTTCAAAGAGATGGCGTTATCAGTTCCGTTAAATCCGCCGATCGTCATCACCGCTTTCCCGGTTTTGATGATGTACGGGGCTGCGGTTCCAGAATCCATTGTCGCAAACAGATACTTGGCGGTCCCATTGTGTTTTTCAAGGTAGTTAACCAGTTTAGTATTAGCTGATTCACTGCCCATTCCGCCACTGGAGGCACCACCACTGGTTAATAGATCAGGACCAGCTGTTGGAATCGCTGCGGATTCAGCGGCAATTGTTGGTGTTAAGGACCAAAATCCAGGGGCTAACGATAAAATCGTAACGGCTGTGGCCGTTGTTGCCATTGCTTTGCGATAGGTGGTAAAGACAAAGGCAACTAGGGCCGCTGTTGCCACTGATCCAAGTCCAATGAGCCAACTGAGCCATGGATAGTCAGAATAAACGTACCAGGCTTGAAGTGCAGCCGTGGCCAAAAGACCACCAGCAAAAATGAACCGTTGCCATAATTGCCGACCTGTCTTAATGGCTTTCAAGTAGGTCGCAACACCAATTCCAGCGAGAATGGCAAGTGGCGGTGCAAGCATAATCATGTAGTAGGGGTGGAAGAAACCGGCAATACTGAAGAAGCCAGCGACGGGAACCAACCATGCGGCCCAGTACCAAAGCTGTTGTTGATTCTTCGTGGTTTGCCACCACTTTTTCTTCCGGTCGGATTCATAAAGGTAGCTCCCAATCAAACCGGTTAGGGCGAGTAGGAAGAACCAGCTGACCTGACCACCAAGCGCTTGTTGGAAGAGTCGGAATGGGCCAGCAGTTCCGATGTTAAAGGCACCACCGCCACCACCGGCTGTTGCGCCACCGGTCGCAGCTTTGCCACCGGTCGCAGCTTTGCCACCAGTTGTTTGTTTCATCCCAGTTGGTGCGCTACCCGTTGGCTTTTTCGTGCCGGATGGCGCTTTACCCGTCTTGCTCCCGGTTGGTGGGGTGCCCGTTTTCGAGGCTGATCCTTCAGACTTACCAGTTGAGCCCATGCCGGGGAAACGACTCCCGGTTCCGGTCGATTGGCCGAGTAACCGTTGTGACCCGTTATACCCAAAGGCAAGGTTTAAAACGGAGTTTGTCGATGAGCTACCGATGTACGGGCGACTACTTTTACTGGTGGAATCAACGGCAAGTGGCCACGCTAAGGTGAAGACGGCGAGGGCAGCTGTCGCATACAGTAAGTGAAGGACCTTTTTCTTCCAGCCAACCGTGCTCGCAATCCAGTAAAAGAAGTACATTGCTGGTAGAAGCATGAAAGCTTGCAACATTTTGATGTTGAAGGAGACCCCGATAAGGGCAAACGAAACGACAACTAACCATGTCTTTTTGTTAACAACGGCTTTTTGTAATAGGTAACCGGCTAACAATAAGAAAAAGACCAGGGTCGCATCCATATTATTTGTTCGCGAATCGGCGACTACGACCGGGGTAATGGTCATGAACAGGGCACTCAGGTTAGCAGCCAGGCGACCAAAATAGGGTTTAACCATCGCGTAGATCAACCACACGGAACCGATTCCGAACAGGACGGATGAGAGGACAATGCTCCATCCGTGCAGACCAAAGATCTTAACCGAGATGGCCATGAACCATAAGGCGACTGGCGGCTTATCCACGGTGATGAAGCCTGCAGGGTCGAAACTAGCATACCAAAAGTTTTTCCAACTCTTCGTCATGCTGACAATGGCTGAGGTGTAGAAATCATTGGCAGAACCAGCCTGCCAGATGTTCCATCCGTAAAGAAAGGCGGCGAGGATCAAAATCCCGACGAGCCACCAATCCCAGTGTTTTAAACGTTGTTTCATAGCGTCACTTCCTAGGTTGAGTTTATGGATTAACGATGAGTAGAAGTCCCAATTGCTAAAACATTACGTTCTAGGATAGCCGTGCAGGCATAAAGTGGACTTAACTGAACCTAAACCAAAGCTTAAACGGGGAGAATAGCGTGAATGAGTAGAGGAAAAGTGACGGATTAATGCACAATAAAAGGGCCAAAATCATTATTGATTTTGGCCCCTTTAGTTTGAATTCAATTTGTTGTTGATGCTTATTTATCGGCGTTAATTTTAACGATCAAAACGTCAACGTCGGCGTTACGGCTTACGTAGTTGGTTACAGAACCAACCATTAACCGTTCAACGGCGTTTAGACCGGTGGTTCCCATAACAATCAATTCGTTGCCGTGATCATGAGGAAATTCACGGGAGATGACGGGTTTCGGGTTCCCGAACCGGACGTGGATATCAACATCTTTAACACCAGCATCTTCAGCCTGCTTTTTTAAGGCTTCTAAGCGGTTTTGAACGTCTTCTACCAACCGGTAAATGACGTCACCACTAACAGCACCACCGTAACTGTCAGAAAATTGGTTAACTTCCAACACGTTCAGGATATCTAAATGTGTGTCGTTGCGTTTTGCAACTTCAATGGCTTTTTCAAGGACTGGGTCAGTGGCCTTGGAACCGTCGACTGGCGCGAGGATATTTTTATATTGTTGTAACATGATTACATGCCACCCTTCTCTCGATTAAAAACGTTGATTGTACCTTACATTTATTATACCGTTTATTACTAATAATGTAAGCGATTTACTCCATTGGAGAAGAAAAAGTGCGTGGTTTTTTCATTGTGGTAACTGGAATGAGGGGGATAACGGGCAAGAAAAAGTTTGTGAAGTCACAATGATGAAACGCGGCAACATCACAATTGTGTCCGCTTTCAGAAAGTGCTAACATCAACGTAACGGCAGAATGGGCGGATGAAGTCTCACCCGTTATTGTTGATTTGACTTAGGGGGCTAACCATTATGTATTATGTTTCGATGACATCGCACAACATTGGTGAAAACTTAGCAACTGAACAATATTTAATGAATAACAAGCAATTTGACGAACCATTACTCTTGTTCTATTACGAAGAACCTTGTATCATCGTGGGCCGGAATCAAAACACGATGGAAGAAATCAACCAGAAGTACGTTCAGGAACATAACATTCGGGTAACGCGCCGGTTGTCCGGTGGTGGAGCGGTTTATCAGGATCTAGGGAACCTGTGCTTTAGTTTTGTGGTGGACTCAAACAGTGAAGCTTTTGGGGACTTTAAGTCATTCACGAAGCCGATCGTAACGGCCTTGCAAAAGATGGGGGCTGAATCCGTTCAAGTTTCTGGTCGAAATGACATTTTGGTGGACGGTCGTAAATTCTCCGGTAACGCCATGTACACACGAAACGGGAAGACGTTCTCTCATGGAACCCTGATGTTGGATGTTGATCTGGACGTTGTGACCCATGCGTTGAACGTTCCAGAAGATAAAATTGCCTCAAAGGGAATTAAATCAGTTCGCTCACGGGTGACGAACCTGCGGCCGTACCTTGCTCCAGACTATCAGGATATTGATGTTCCAACGTTCCGGGACCTTTTACTGAAAGAACTATTTGATGTTAACGACCTAGCTGACATCAAGTCACATGAATATGTTGTCACCCCGGAAGATCAGAAAGAAATCGACAAGTTGTACGAACAATATTACAATAATTGGGACTGGGTTTACGGAAATTCACCAGCGTTTACGGTGAAAAAACGTCAACACTTTGATTACGGGACGATTGATGCACGGCTTGACGTTCAGGATGGGAAAATTGTGAACCTGAAATTCTATGGCGATTTCTTTGGGCCAGAAGATGTGACGACCCTATCGGATCAGCTGACGGACATTAAGTATGACCGTGATCACTTAGAAGGTGCATTACGTGACGTAGACCTCAGTAAATATTTCGTTGGCATTTCAAAGGAACAACTCATTGATCTGTTGGCATAGAAAGGGTTTTACTAGATGAGAGATGCACGTGTACGTGTGGTTAGTTTAACCATTGCAGCCTGGTTTTTTTATACGATTGTTAACGCGGGGAGTTACTTTGGTTTTGGCGGATCGGCCAGTCAGCAGTGGCCAGCATTTTTAGCCAATGAGGCGTTGATGATCATTTTAACGTTGATCCCGGTGCTGATGTTTGCCTTTAACTGGCGCTTTTCTGTGTACCCACAATCCCTGGTCCTCATTATTTTAACGGCGGTCTTGCTGTTGGCGATGATGCGAACATTTACTGAACATGGTGCGATGATTGCAAAGGTAGTGATCGACCTCTTTGCGGTTATTGGGTTGATTACCAACTTTGAAGCCTTTGTCGCAGGGGCGCGTTTCCGGCACGATTATGAGGAAAACAACCAGATTTGGGTTGAACGCGAAGAAAAGTCGCACCATTAAAAGAGAAACGGGAGTCAGAACGAATGAAAATTAACATCGCTGATTTTTTGACAGCACTGGAAGAAGAAACGTACGCCGCAACGTCTGGCATCACAACGTTTGATGAATTAACTGCTGATCCAGCCATGATCATGACGGGAAGTTTGGCGTTTGCACAAGAACAGTTGCAGGACGGAAAGTTGGTTCAAACGCGCTTTGATGTAACAGGGTACCATGATGAACCCATCAACATCCGGTTAGAAAGTTCTGTTATCAACTTGCCGTTTGCTTATGCAAAGGAAATTGATAAAATGCTGGATTCTGATGAGGAGCGTGAGGTGAACCTTTACCTCATCTTCGATTCACCAGCAATTAACGTTTCTAAAATGCGGATTGATCTAATTAGTTCCGTTCAGGCCTTTTTGGACGATCCGGAGACTGTAGCCGAACGGGTGACAGATTGGGTTCGAGAACAACTGAACCAGTTGGCACAACGGGCCGCCGCAGCTGAAGAAGCTGACACGGATGAACCAGAAGCTGATTAACTGAAAATGTAAAAAATGTCACGCCAATGTTGGCGTGACATTTTTTCATTTTGAAGATTACCGGGCACGAACTGCATCGATCCATTCATGAAGAAAACGGCTTGCTTCGTGGATGACAACCGGAAGAAGGGCAATACCGATACAAATGAAGGTGAAGTAGTTCTCGACGAATTCGGTTTTGCCGAAGAAGAAGCCAGCGAGGGTTGCGATTAGGATCCACGCTGTGACACCAATGGTATTAAAAACATGGAAATCGTGGCGATCCATGGCTGTTTCACCAGCAATTAGGGGCATGAACAGGCCAACAATGGGAATGAAGCGCGCGATGATCAAGAAACTACCACCGTACTTTTGAAAGTATTCTTCAGATTGCGATAAGCGCCGCATGGTCTTTGTTGTTGGTTGGTGATCATCAGGATCAGCTTGTTTTTTAGCCGTGGCTTTCTCCTTGAGGCGCAACCCAGTCTGATACTTTATGATCGACCCCAAGAGGGTCATGAGGATGAAACCAACCAGGAGAATGTAGATGTTCAGCACCGATTGATGACTGGCAGAAATGGCGCCGGCCACGAAGAGCAAGGATTGAGCGGGGAGAAAGGAAAAGAGCAGGTAGGCACTTTCAAGAAACAGCACCGCAAAAAGGATGATGTAACCCCAGTAATCGAGATGGTTTGTCCAGGGAACTAAAAATTTGAGTGGGTTAAAAATAAATTCGAGGACCCAGGCAAGGCGTGTAGATGCAATAAATTTTGTCATAATACGGTTATCATACCGATATTTAGTTAAGTTTCCTAGCGATTTGCGCTTTTATTTTAGAGGTGTTATATTATTGACATGCGATGAGTCGAGATCAGCCAGACGACAGTGATGTCGTTCCTCTGCGGAGGCTAGTGGCTATCGAAGTCAGGGGTACGTTTTTCCATCGTATATGGAGTGCTTGATCGTTTGGGTTGTGGAACCCGGCGGTCTACCCACCGACTACTATTGGGTACTGACGTTCTCAGTTCTTCTTTATTGAAGAGCGACCTTAAGTTCAGAAGGTTAATACTGAACATGCCAACCAAACGCCTACGTCTGTAGGCGTTTTTTATTGGTCATGAAGAATATGTGACTAAATTGCTAACTAATGCGAGGACAGCTTTGGAGAAGCTGTGGTGCCGGCGTGTATGCTACACTATAAATATAAAAACTATTATGAGTTGTTGCGGGGGTCGAAATGGAATTAAGCAAGATGCACCACATTGGGATTGTGGTTTCAAGTTATGCCAGGGCGAAGGATTTTTACATGACCAAACTTGGTTTTCAACTTGTGAGCGAATATGATCGGCCCGTTAAACACGATACGGTAATGATGCTGTGTTCAGGCACCGTTCAATTAGAACTGTTCATCCGGCCCAATAGTCCGGAGCGGCTGACGTATCCTGAAGCGTTGGGGCTTCGTCACGTGGCGTTTGCCGTGGATGATGTGGCCCAAACGGTCATTGAACTCGCTGAACTGGGGGTTAAGGCCGAACCAATTCGCAACGATGAATTTACGGGAAAGGCAATGACCTTCATTCATGATCCAGATGGCTTGCCGATTGAACTTCACGAGTAGTCAGCGGTTGATGGGTCATGCGAATGTGCGGTGTGGTGTTGAAAAGAAACACCTCGCCTGCGGGTTGGAACCCAAATTTACGGTAGAAATTTTGAACCTGAACCTGTGCCTCAATTTGGATGAGGTAATTTGGGTAGCGTGCGGCAAGGGTTGCCATGACGTGTTGTAAAAGAACCCGTCCATAGCCCTGGCCACGAACGGCGGGGGTGGTCAGGACACGACCAAACGTAACGGTCGTGCCTTCTGTGAAAATTCGTGCGTATGCAACAAGATGATTGTCTTCGTAGTTAAAAAGATGGCGCGCTCGGGGATCAATTTCATCGACTTCTTGGTACACACGGTGCTGATCAACCACGAAAGTTTGGATTCTTGCCACCATTATGTCGTATAATTCAGTTGTTGAGAGTTCTGAGAATGATTTTAAAAGCCACATAAGCGAAGTACCCCTTTTGAATGATTGCGCTCTAGTATAGGTTTGCTTTATTGCAAATGCAACAAGGAGTTTACAATGATTGATGAATTAAGGCGGTTGGGTACCTTTTCGAGACGGGCAACGACCAGTGCCAACCACGCATTTGCGGCACAAGGATTAAATAATAATCGGTTTCAGTACCTGCTGCGAATTTGCGAACGGCCCGGACTGTTTTTTGACGAATTAGCGACGGACATGGCGGTGGATAGAACCACCAGTTTTCGGGCAGTTCAAAAGTTAATCACGGAAGGCTACGTTGAAAAACGTGCAGATGCCGTTAATAAGAAGGTGCGCCGGTTATACCCGACGGCGCAAGCACAGGCGTTGTATCCGAGCATTCATGCATTTGAGCGTGGTGTTGCAGAACGGACAATCGGCTCGTTGACGCCTGGTGAACAGCAATTACTGGCTGAACTACTGACCAAAATCAATAAGCAGCTGTGAGTGGTTTCCCACCAGCCAATAAGAAAATAATGCACCTGATTCCCGTAACCGCGGGGATCAGGTGTTTTTTCTGTGAAGGATGGTTGGCGAGCCACCACGCTGATTATTGAAATCATGTGGTCAAGACGCCACACGTGAAAGATTGTGAATTTTTCTTGCATTGCTGACGTTTGATCGCTGGAAATGAGCTAAAATGGAAACGTTAAGCGCTTACATAGAAAACGAACAGCACTGAGGGGTGTGAAAATGCGGTTTATAAAGAAAGCCATTACAAAGTTAGTTCTATCAACTGCGGTGATCGGTATGATTGCGGCACCGATCGAACCAGCCTTCGCTAGTGACCAACCAACGGGGACCGAACCAACCACCACAGCGGTTCAGCAACCAGCAGAAACGCCACAAGAAACCACGGCGACGCCAATCAAACAGTCCCAATCGGCTGAAACAACCACTACGCCGCCGCAAACCCAGCCGCAATCGGCCGTTTCGATGGCGAATGACGTTCGTAACGGCACCACAACAAGTACAGCGTTGGTGAACCAAACGTTAACGTCGATTGATCAGTCCAACCCAACGTTAAACGATGTGATTACCGTGCGAAAAGACGCAGCGCTTCAGGACGCTAAAGCAGATGATGCAACACCGATCAGTGATCGAACGGCGCCATTTTACGGGGTCCCAATTCTGGTTAAGGGGCTCACCCACACGGTTGCGGGTGAACCGAACACAAATGGTTTACCGTTTGAGGCGGGAAACGTGACGAATTTTGACAGTCGCTTTGTTAAAAAGATGAAAGATCTTGGCTTTGTGGTTGTTGGACAAACAAATTTTCCGGAGCTAGGCCTGTTTAACGTGACAAACTCCAATTTGTACGGGGCAGCTAGTAACCCGTGGGACGTCACGCGGAATCCCGGTGGATCTTCTGGTGGTGCGGCAGCCGCCGTGGCGAACGGGACCGTTCCAATTGCACTGGCAAACGACGAGGGTGGTTCCATTCGTATTCCTGCTTCATGGACTGGGGTCGTTGGTTTGAAACCAACCCAGGGAATTTTAGCCTGGGACAGTAAGACAATCGGGGCCGTCAATTTTGCGGAGACACGGACCATGGCAGATACGGAAACGTTGTTTAATGCGCTTCGGGCTAAACCGGGAACGGCCCCGTTGCTGAGTGATCTCAAGCAGGTGCCGGTGGCGTATTCGCTTACCTCGCCAGTTGGAACGCCCGTCAGTGATGACGCTAAGGCAGCCGTGCTGAACACGGTGGCGTTTCTACGGAAGCAGGGGTTCACCGTCGTTGAGAAGGCGGCGCCGGTTGACGGGGTTCAGTTGATGAAACTGTATTATGAGTCGAGTACCGCGACGGGTAGCATCGCTAACTACCTCTTTAATCAGAAGTTCCATCGCAACCTGATCTGGCAGGACGTGGTTAATAAACAGGTTTCGCCCATCACCTACGCGCTGTACCAAGCTTCTTTAAAACAGCAGCAGGCAGACCCGACGTTTACAACAAGACGCCAAACGGAACTCACAAACATTGCGGCACAAATGAGCGCGTTCCACAAAGAATATCCGCTGTACCTAACGCCAACAACGGCGACGGTGGCGCCGAAAAACATGGAGCCAATTGTTTTGCCGGCCGATGTTGACCGAATCGAAACCATGGCGTCATTACCGTTTGATCAGCAAATGGCACTGATTTATGATGCATGGTTATATGGGTTATCAAAAACACCATTTACGCAGTTAGCCAATTTATCAGGTGAACCGGCCATTAGTTTACCAACTTATGTGACAACTGGGGGCTTGCCACTCGGAGTTCAGTTTGAGGCAGGCCGCGACCAGGATGATCTTTTAATGGCCTTAGGAACGTTGTTTGAACAGGCGGGGCTCTTTAAGGAGTGGCCGCAGCCAACGCAACAACCGGAGCCAACCACCAATGGTAACGGCCAATCAGCACCAAATTCACAAGGCGGTGCTTCTGCACAGCAACAGCCGACCACAAGTCGTGCCACCAATCCCGGTAACCCAGAAGTTCCCGTGATGAAGCCGGCGATGGCAGCGGTGGCTACCAGGACGATGTCTCAGCAGGTGTCCTTACAATCAATCACTCCAAGTTCCACGACTGTCGGTGACCCAAATGACGGGCGCTCCCAGCTGAAGCCGGGAACGCTTCCCCAAACGGGCGAAACGGTCCGCGGCGAAATGACTACGTGGGGCATCTTATTACTATTTGTTGTGGCGTCCCTGGATGAACGGCGCTTGAAGAAAGTGCGTGATATTGAAAGGGTTCACTAATTTAAAACGACTGACTTTTCGATTTTTCGAGAAGTCAGTCGTTTTAAGTTAGTACGTGAATTGAAGTAACGTTAGTTTAGTTGTGACCGGTAAATCAACCTGGCGACATTTTCTGCGACCGTTGTGAGATTAGTCTGCACCTGACTGATTGCCGTGGGGAGGTCTTCAACACCGGGAAGAATGCCCATGATGACGTCGATCCCAAGGTCATACAACTGGTCAATGCCGCTGCCAACGTTACCGGCCAGCGCAATCACGGTCACGTGATCGCTCACACGATGCGCTGCTTGAGCCGTCCCCATGGGGGTCTTGCCGTACTGCGTTTGAAAATCAATGCCACCTTCACCGGTGAACACAAAGTCAGCGTCCGTTGCGCGTTCTTTTAGCCGGGTCATTTCGACCACAATTTCGATTCCCTTTTCCATGTGTGCGTGGGTGAAGGCGAGTAAACCAGCGCCCAAACCGCCAGCAGCACCGGCTCCGGGGTGGTCGGCGAGGTCGATCTTTAAGCAGTTCTTCAAGACATGGGCATAATGAGTTAGGTTGGCATCTAATTGAGCGACCATTGCTGGAGTAGCGCCTTTCTGCGGGCCAAACACAACGGCGGCACCAGTCTTGCCCACTAACGGGTTGGTGACGTCTGAGGCAATGCGGATGTGGGCGTTTGCCAGTAGCGGATTCATGGCGCTAACGTCAATGGTGGCTAAATCGCGGAGCCCGCCACCACCGCGGCTAATCGGGGTTTCCGCTGCGTCAAGGAGCTTAGCACCCAGTGCTTCGGCCATCCCCGCGCCACCATCCGTTGTGGCACTGCCGCCGATCCCGATGATGATGTCGGTCAGTCCTTGAGCCAGTGCATCTGCAATCAATTGACCGGTTCCGTAAGTGGTTGTGATCAGGGGATTTTTCGTTTGCTCGTTAACAAACTGAAGGCCACTAGCAGCTGCCATTTCGATGACGGCTGTCTTTCCATCGCCAAGGATGCCGTAGCGTGCTGGAACTGGTTCTTGCAACGGGTTTGAAACAGTAATGGTACGAAATGTGCCGTGAGTGGCATCCACTAACGACTGAACGGTACCTTCACCGCCGTCAGCCATGGGGATGTTTTCATAGTTCGCATCCGGGAAAACACGTTTGAGTCCTGCTTCGATGGCATCGGCGGCTTCCTTTGCCGTGGCACTCCCTTTAAATGAGTCTGGTGCGATAACAATTTTCATTTTTTATCCTCCGTTAGAACAAAAAGCCATACATGATGGTGCCAACAATTGTCATGGTGAGTCCAACAGCCGTTTCGTAAGGCACAGACTTCATCCGCCCCTTTAAATCCATGTTCATCGCGTTAGCGGTCACGTGGAAGTAGTTTCCCTGTGGCAGGTGATCGATCACCGTTGCTCCGGTGTGGACCATCACAGCGGCAGCGAGTGGGGCCGTCCCAAATGCGAGAATTGCCTTGCCAAACGAACCGGTGGCGAGAATGACCCCCGTTGACGTTGAGGCCGTGGCGGCGGCCATTAGAATTCCGGCGATGGGTGCCAGGAAGGTTCCAGAAATCCCTGATAGCTTGATCAAATGGACAATAGCCGCCGGAAGTGTTGACGCGGTGATCAGGCCACCAATGGCACCAGCACCAATTAAAATTAACACAACGTCCGTCATCCGTGCCATGCCAGACTTAGTGTAGGCCAAAATCTTTCGCCCCTGGTGCATGGCAAACATGCCGATGATGCCGGCGAGGGGGAGAATGTACATGGCGTCCACCTGGAATTTTTCTAAAGCACTGATGTGAAAAATACTGCCAATAGGATTGATCAACAATAAAATAACGGCAATCAATGGGGCCACGATTGCTGACTTAAATGAAGGTAAGTCAGCGGGATCGGGGGTTGTGCCCGTGGCCTGGTTAGCCGCAATATCTTCTGCACTGGCAATGGCGCCATGATTCTTTAATAACGTCGCGAGGAGGACGGCCATTGCTAAGCCAAAGAGTGCCGGAATAAAGTCGGCCACCATGACGGCGCTTAGCTCTAAGTGAAACCCGTGTGCTGCCGCAATGGTATTAGGATTGGGTGAAATGATGTTGCCAGCCTTGCCACCGCCGGATAGGGCAACTAGCAACGCAAGTTTAGAAATTTTCATACGGCTACCAACTTCTAGTGCAATCGGAGCCACGATCAATACAGCGACGGGAATAAACACACCAACGGCCGTAATGATCATGGTTGACAGGGCCAATGAAAAAATGGCAAGGCCCTCACCAAATTGATTAACGATTGTTTTGGCGATGGTGTTGGCAGCGCCGGATTCCATCATGACCCCAGCTAAAACGCCGGCAGCCAAAACGCGGACTACCGTACCCATCACACTTTGGGTCCCAGCAACCACAATGTTTGTTGTTTGAACCAGGTTGGCGCCACCGATGACGGCCCCAACGATTGTTCCAAGTAATAATGAATAGACCGGATTGAGTTTTCGTAAAATCAGAAAGATCGCTAACGCCAGGCCGATAACCGCCCCAAGCCAGCTAACCGTTACGTTTGCCACAATGTGTACCTCCAATAAGGGTTTAAGTTCATTCTTAGCATAAAATAAAGCGGTTACATTTTGTAGTGCCATCGCGGCGTGACCGATGGTATTTTTTTGTCATGCGCCACATTCAACCGTTCATTTGGGCTTACTGTGGCGCAAACTTCTCACCTGAAAAGGATATGAAATTACCCGAACGGGTGGGCTAAAAATCCAGGGCCCCCAGTTCACAACCACTTAGGTGCGTGAACTGGGGGCCCTGGATTAATTGAATGATGCTAATCTGTGTGATGGTCGTGCCAGTAATTATAGAGATTGTACAGACCAACGGCCAGCAAGACCGCCCCGAATGCGCCTGAGGGGAGCTGCTTAGCCCATAAGCCAAAGGCCAATAAAAAGAGTCCGGCAACGGCGAATGAAAGCGCGTCGCGAAGTTGTTTGTTCATTTTAAAAGCCTCACTTGACTAGGTAAACGTGATCATGAATGAGATCGAAGTGACTAAAATGTTTGTTTAGACTGGTTGGTGCCGTCAAATGGGCATTCGTCCAGAAGACTTTTGAATCAGTGGCGCCGTTTTGTTCACCGATCACGATGAATTCGGGCTGGGGTGTCAGTTGCCGAATGGCCGAAAGAACCTGCCAATCAATGTCTTGACCATCAGGTGACCAGCTCATAATGATGGCGTCGACCTGGTGGCCATACTTGGCGATGGCGGCAAGCGCATCAAGTGGTTCAATGGCCGTCACCGGATGTTTGCCCGTTTCGTTTTCTTTGGTCCAGTCCTTGGAATCAGTGGTGAAGATGGTTTGCTGGGGCCGTTTATCCCGGAGCCCTTTTGAAATGTACCCATTACCAGCCATTAATTCGAGGGTTGGCCGACCGTTCAGATACTGGCTGAGGTCGTTCACGAATGGGGCCGAAATGTAGGCCCACATCCCATAGGTGGCTTCAAGGTAGTCCCGAAACCCGCGAAGGGCCTCATCTAGTTGTGGCAAGGCCGTTGAGAGTGCATTCCACACCGTATCACCACGCGGGTCACCAAGAGGGTAACGGGCAAGGATCGTTTGATAAATCGTGTCCTGAAGCGTTTCAGGCAGTAGCAGCTCGGGAAGCGGTTGGGGAAGTAAGCCCCGTGAGAGTAACCGGTCTGCTTCTAAAACCTGATTGATCAGAAAAACGGCCTCACTAAAATCAGCAAACTGCTCACGAAAATGGGTCAGCTGCCGAATGTAATCATTATGGGCACCGGCGTGTGGATTAAGTCCGTTTTGATCGAGTGCCGGTTCATGGTGTTTGACTTGTTGCTTTAATTTACGGAGTTGTTTGGGAGTCATGTCAGCCTCGTCCTTAGTTTGTTGGCATGTCGTAGCCAAGATCAAGTTCTTCCTGGTGGTCTAATGGCACATCCTCGCGGCGACTTTCGCGGCCGTGCATGTAACCTTCAATGAGTTGATACACTTCATAACGATCCTGACTGCTGAGGGTGTCGTTATTAAACGTCAATCGTTTACCAGAAAGAAATAACCGACCAAGATCATATTCATCCAGCTCTGCCTTACCCGTAAGGTAATCCAGTGAAACATCGAAAAATTCGGAGAGTTTGCGGACTTCAATGTACGAGGGGGTCCGAATGCCACGCTCCCAGTTACCAATTTGCGAAGCGGTATTTGGTTTTTCACTGGGGGTCAAATTCTGATTTAAAGCATTGGCCAGTTGGTCGAGCGTAATGTGGCGCCCGCGGCGAATCGCGCGTAAACGTTCAGGAAACATTCTGTCACTTTCTTTCTAGGGGAGTCTGATGATTGCTTAACCACTCTAATAGTACCGCATACACCCGTTCACGGTCACCCTCATTTAGGATTTCGTGGCGCATTTGTGGCCATAAATGTAACGCTACGTCGTTAAAGCCAGCATGACGGAGGCGTGCGGTGTGCCGTTTTGGCCCGTGACCAAAGCCACCGACAGGATCATCTTGGCCACTCATGAAAAGCATCGGCATGTGGGAATCAATACCTTGGTACCAGTGCCGCCGCGTTGATCGATCAGCAAGTTCAAACAGCACATTAAAGCCATTGTTGGTAAACGTAAAACCAGCGAGAGGATCATGGTTATAAGCGTGCACATTTTCGGGATTTGCAGAGAGCCACTGAAACGGCCAGGATTCTGGAAACCGCCGGGCGTAACCGCCAAAGGCCATGTTGTCGAGGAAATGGTTGGGACGTTTTGGCGCCAGTTTGTTTAGGAGGGCTGTTACGGGCCGGCCAAGGATAAGCGCCGGATTACGGGCAGCGGAGCCAATGATGACAGCGCCGTCCACCCAGCTATCGTAGCGGGTTAAGAACAGCTGCACGATCATGGCACCTATTGAGTGCCCAAGAAGAATGTGGGGTTGGTCAGGATAGTCATGCCGGAGTCGTTTTGCCACCACGAGCTCATCGTCAATAAGGTGGGTGACCGGATCATGCGCCCCAAAGTAACCAAGTGGGGAGTGGCCAACGGTTTGACCGTGACCCAGATGATCTGCACCGGCAACCACCCAGCCGTGCGCGCTCATGAAGGTCGCAAAGTGAGCATAGCGGTTAATGTGTTCAGCCATTCCATGAACGATTTGTAGCGTTCCAACGATGGGGGTTGGGGGTGTCGGTAGCCACTGGCGGCCAACCAGTTGGTGGTGACGATCCGTCGATGGGCAGGTAAACGTCGTACTCGACATACGGTTCACCTCCTAAACAAGTGGATCAGACAACTTCATAAAGGCGTCAATGTCCTTTTTAACAAGGTCGGCACCAGCTTGCCAAAAGTCTGGCTGGGTCAGATCAACATCAAGGTGCTTTTTCGCCAATTCTTCCGTGGACATGTTGGCCGTGTCGCGAAGCAGTGCGATGTATTGGTCCTCAAAATCATCCCCAGAAGCCTGGGCCTTGGCGTAGATCCCGAGGCTAAACAGGTAGCCAAAGGTGTACGGGAAGTTATAAAACGGAACGTCGTCAATGTAGAAATGTAACTTGCTGGCCCAGAAATGGGGATGATACGTACCAAGGTGATTGGAAAAGGCCCACTTTTGAGCAGCAAGCATTAAATCGTTTAACCGTGCAGGGGTGACGGGACCAGTCAGTCGTTCCTTATAGTAGTTGGTCTCGAATAGGTACCGGGCACGAATATTCATGAACATGGCAACTGGATTGAGGAGCTTTGTGTCCAATAGGTTCAACTGCTCGCCAACGGAACTAGCAGCCTGAACGTTTGCGTCAGCGACCACCAATTCGGCAAACGTTGAAGCAGTTTCAGCGACGTTCATGGCATAATCACGGCGCATGGTGGGCAGATCCTTCACAACACTATAATGGAAGGCGTGGCCCAGCTCATGAGCGACGGCTGACGCATCTTCTGGTGTGCCAGTATACGTTAAAAAGATTCGTGATTCCTGTCGTTCAGGCACATCCTCCATGTAACCGCCAGGCTGTTTGCCAGGGCGGTCTTCAACTTCGATCCACTGATTGTCAAAGGCGGTTTGGGCCAGGTGAGCCATTTGGGGGCTAAAGTGATTAAAGTTTTTGATGATGAAGTCCGCGGCATCATCGTAATCAATGTGTGGTTGGGTAAAACCAGCAACGGTAATGGGCGCTGATTGATCCTGCCAGTCGTATGATGACTTGCCAAGCAGGGCAGCCTTCCGATCCATGTATGGAATAAACATTTCCTTGTTGGCTTCCACAACGTTCCACATGGCTTGAAGTGTCTGCCGGCTCATCCGGTTTTGTTCCAGCGGCGCCTTTAGGAAGTCAGTCGTGTTGTGGAGCCGATCGACTTGTAAACGGAAGCCAGCAAGGTGATTGAGTGTGTCCGCTGCCACGGCCTCTTGTTGCCCCCATGCAGATTCATAGGCGGCCATGAGGTGGTCTCTGGTCTGATTATCAGCGGCCCCGGTGAGTTGGTTTAGGGCTTGACCAGCAGAAAGCGTCTGCTGATGGCCAAAAGCATCGGTAAACGGCACTGCGACTTGACCGGCAATGGTGTCATAGTGCGTACTCCACCCGGTTAAGCCGTCAACAGAGAGCTGATTAATAACACTTTCGGTGGCTTCATCTAATTGTTCATTGGCATGAGTGCGTAGTTCGGTAAGGTTAAAGGCAATCGGTGCGAGGGCTGGTGTGGCAACAAGCGTGGTGAACGCGTCATCACTGACCGTCGCAAGACGTTTACCAAGTGTTACGTCAAGATCGGCAAACTTAGCGGAAACCTCGTTTAACCGCGCGATTTTTGGCGCAATGGCGTGGTTATTGAAATCAGCAGATTGGTGAGCAGTCCAAAAGACGCTGAGTTCCTTTAAACCATCGGCAGTCTCATCACGCGTGACAATGTAGGCCGTTAGTGCTGAGTAAGCGGGTGCATCAGCGGTCAGATCCAATTCAGCAAGGGTCTGTGTTAACGTTGCGATACTTGCGGTCAGCGCTGTTAAGCGCGCGGCGGCTTCTGGTGACTCGAAACCACCGGGGAAAATGTTGTCGAGAGCCCACGTTTGTTGATATTTCATGATGGTGCCTCCTAAAAGTGAACATTATGTTACGGCCATTATAGCAGTCATTTGCGAGGAACACCCGTTGAAGAAGGCTGGCAGGCGTGGTAAGGTGAACAAATTAGTATAGGGGGTCAATAAATGAAACAGAATCAAAATCGCCACGGCAAAAGTTCTCATGGTCACCGCCGGGCATGGGTCGTTAGTCTCATTGTGCTGGTTTGTTTAGTCTGCGGTGGTTTATTGGCCGCGGGGACGTACTTTTTCCAGGTGGCGGAGGTGCGGAGCCACAAAGCGTTTATCAATAATCAACCGTTAAAACATAGTGATCCACTGTATGGTCGTGATCAGTGGTTTAAAAAGCAGCACAAACAGCGGTGGACCATTACAGGTCAACCCGGGCAGTTAAAGCTTGTTGCTGATTACTTGCCAGCAGCAACTCCCACAAAGAAAACGGTGGTGATTGCGCACGGGTTTGGGGGGAACAAAGACAAAATGGCGGCCTATGGGACCATGTTTCATGACATGGGCTTTAACGTGCTGATCCCGGATGATCGGGCGGCCGGGCAGTCACAGGGGAAGTACATTGGCTATGGCTGGCTAGATCGGCGTGATTATGTAAAATGGCTTAAACAAGTTGTGCAAAAAAATGGCGCAGACAGTCAACTGCTGATGTTTGGTGTGTCGATGGGTGGCGCAACGACCATGATGGTCAGCGGCGAACCGGATGTCCCTAAACAAGTTCGGGCCTACATCGAGGACTGTGGCTACACATCGGTGAAGGATGAAATCAGCTATCAGGCAAAGTCGATGTATGGACTCCCCGCATGGCCACTAGTGGGGATCGTGAGTGAAATCAGTCAGATTCGCGCCGGGTATAATTATGCGGAAGCCAGCTCGGTGAATGCGGTGAAGAAAAATGATAAACCGATGTTCTTTATTCACGGTGATAAGGATACGTTCGTGCCAACCAGCATGGTTTATAAAAATTACCGCGCTGCTGGCGGACCAAAATCGCTATGGATCGTGAAGGGGGCAAAACACGCTGCCTCATTCCGGCATGATCCAACGGCCTATCAAGCACACATCCAAGCGTTTTTAGATCAACATTTTAAATAATCCTTGTCGTAAAAAAATCGCTTCTTCATTGACTTGTCGTCAACGAAGAAGCGATTTTTTTAGACTTACGATAACGAGCTAAACAACACGGCCTGTAGGCAAAGTAAGCTAATGCCAGCGACCCAATAATTCCAGATTGGAACCGAAACGACAGTCACGTGTGTTCGGGGCGCATTTTCAGTAAAGCCGTGAGAAGTCATGGCCTCGGCCAAATTTTCGGACCAGTTAAGGGCGGCCACGATGGCCTTGAAAAGCAGCTGTGGTGACCAGAAATGAAGCGTGATGCCGCGCATTTGAGCACTGGCCCGAATGATGGTGACCTCGCGACGAATCTGTGGCACAAAGTTAAGCGCACCAACCATGCCGTAAACAAAGGTTGTCGGGAGGTGGGCATTTTGTTCCAGTGAGGCCAACGTTTTTGCAGGGGTCGTTGAAAACGTAAAGAGGCCGCCGAGGCCAGCATAGGCGTAGATCCGGGTGGCAAGAACCCAAGCAAAGTGGGCGTTTTGACCACTCGTTGTGAACCGGATGGAACACCAAATCCCGACTGCGGGGATGAGTGGAATGAGGGCGAGACGAACAAACGATACTAAGGGCGCACGTCGCCAACACATAATAAAGAGACTGATGATAAGAATCAAAACATTGGCCCAGATGACGCTGGTAAACGAAATTTCGATACCGATCAAAAGAATTAAGCTGAGGAGAATGGTTGGGTTCATAGGGAAGCCTCGTAGTGGAGTTGGTGATTGATTAGGTGGATGTGCCGATCTGCGTAGTGGACCACATCCGTGAGTTGGTGGGTAATCATGATAATCGTGTGGCCATGTTGATGAACCGCCTCATGTAGTAACTGAAGCATTTGGTGCGTTGACGTTAAGTCTAAACCGGTGAGTGGTTCATCCAGGAGCAGCGTATCCGTCCCCATGATCAACATCAATAAGAGCTGTAATTTTTTCTTTTGGCCCTCACTAAGCGTGTAGACGACGCGGTCTAATAAATCGGCGAGGCCGAGGTCGCTAAGCGTGGCATCAACTTTAGCGGGTGTCCATTCAGTGGAGACTTGGTGCGTCTGGCTAAGGGCCAGTTCCTCTGCAACCGTGATGCGCAAAAACTGACTGCTGGCCTGTTGGAAGACCAACGCGACGTGTTTTGCATACTGTTGGCGGCGGATTTTGTTGAGGTCAGTCTGCCGCCAAGTAATGGTTCCCGTGTACGGTTGTAACCGTGCCAGTGCATTGAGCAACGTTGATTTCCCCGTTCCGTTAGCACCAGTAATAACGGTGAGTTGTGCCTGAAACAGGCTTAACGAGGTCGCGGTCAGTAAGGGTGTTTGGTGGCCGACCGTGAGCTCGTTGAGGTCAAATTCCGATGCTGTCTGAACGACAGGGGAAAGTGATTGTGGTTGATGAGCATGTGCCGCAAAGTCGGTAAACCGAGTGGCCGTTTCGGTGACTGTTGCCGGATGAATCTGCTGACGAGTCGGATCCAAAACGTAAAGTTGATCGATCCGGTCACGATAGTCTGATAGATCATGGTCGGCAATGAGAATCGTTTTATGATGATTGGTGGCTAACTCGCTCAACCGGTCTAACAAGACCGTACGGGCCTCAGGATCAACGTTTGCAAAGGGTTCATCCAGGAGGATCACGCGCGATTCAAGCGCAACAATTAGGGCAAGCGAAACCTTTTGCTGCTCGCCACCGGATAGGGTGGTAAATTGCCGGTCCGCAAGGTCGGCAACATTGGCGAAGGCCAGAGCGTTTCTAACCTTATCAGGAATGACTGCTGGATTGAGCTGTTGGTTTTCCAGTGCAAAAACGAGCTCTTCACGGGGAGTGGGCATAGCGAACTGTTCACCGGGATTTTGAAACATCATGGCAACCAGTGCGGTTCGGTCGTTAGGCGCCAAGACGTTAACGTCCTGACCGGCGATGGTGATGTGCCCCTGCTCTTGGTGGCCCGTAAACGCAGGGTAAAGTCCGGCGACCAGCTTCAGAAACGTCGATTTGCCAGTTCCTGATGGGCCCGTCAGTAAATTAAACGTGCCGTCGAAAACGTCAAGTGACTGATCGTTAAGGACTGGTTGTTGCTGTGCATCATAATAAAACGTAACGTGATCGAGATTAATCAATGACATAATGGTTCACTTTCATAAAAGGTAAATGTAACGTTAGGCGCGCCGATCCAGGAGGTGCGAGCGGTCGAGAAGTTTCGTAACCGCGGCAACAAGGAGGCCGCCAAACAGCCACATTGAGATGACCCGGGTGGTGAACAAGCCGATTAGCATCCCGGGGTGAAAGGCACTGTAACCAGAGCGAGCAAGGTCCCAAATAAACGTTACGATGGCTGTGGTGACAGCAGATAGCGAGAGGGACCATAAGTCATAACGGCGGTAGCGCGTAAACGCGAAACCTAGTTCAGAACCAAACCCCTGAATAAAGCCAGAAAGGAGGGTGCTGGGGCCCCACTGTCCACCAATGATGGCCTCAACAGCGGATGCCAGGAGCTCGCCGATGGTGGCAGAACCAACTTTCCGAAGCATGAAGGCGGCGAGTGGACCAGCCATGGTCCAGAGCCCCAGCAGGGCGTCATTGGCGAATGGTGCCAACCCAAATGGTGTTAGCAACAGGGTAAGTCCGTTGTACAAAAAACCAACGGCAAAGAAAATGATTCCCATGAAAATCGCCATGATCGTGATTAAGATGACGTCACGAAGGTGCCATGAATTGTGATGTGGTGCTGATTGATGTTGCATAAAAAGTTCCTCCTATTGGTAATGTTACCGGACATTAGGAACCGCTATTTGAGACATAAAAACCCCGACACAGATAGAGTCTGTGCCGGGGCGCAATTGCGACATTGAAAACAATCCAAATTAACGGATTGTTGTGACGTATCTCCCTTCGCCGGTACTAACCGGAGCAGGTTCAATGGGTCTTATCTCAGCCAAACGGCACCCCAGATCTATTTAAACTACGCTCATCATAGCGAATACTTAGCAGAAATTCAACAAGTAATGTCCGTTAATTTGACCGACGAACGCGGAGGATTGCCCCACCAATGATTGGCACGATGATAACACCGGCAATCATTTCTGCAATTCCGTTTGTCCCAACCAAGGAAAGGAGCAGCCACATAAATGTGCCACTGTGAGGAATTCCAGGGAAGTAAACGTGGAAAATGGCAATGGTTGCCCATGCGCTCAAAACAACCAGTGCGGTGTTAGTGAAGGAGGCCAAAAAACCGGAAAGGACAAGCCCTAATCCCTGACGGTGACGCTTAGCCAGTGCCTGGAACGTGTACCCGACGACAAGGCCGATCATGATTCGGGGAACTAAGGCGGTCACAGGATTTCTAAACAGGAAGGCCCCAATGTTGTACGTGGTGGTCCAGGCTTGAATCAGTGAAGCTAACCCCCAGACACCACCGATGAGGGCGCCCCACCACGGTCCGAGCAGAATGGCAGCAATGGCGACGGTAAATTGAATGATGGTAATTTGCAAACCGATAACCATTAACCCCAAGGGAATGTATCCTAAAAAGGGAACAATGACCTGCACGATGATAATGGCAATAAAAAGTGCGGCCAACACGAGATTTCTAGTGCTAGCGCTAGTAGATGTTTTCATGGTAACGAGCTCCTTTATGTTATGGGAACGGATTAAGCAAGTAGCCGCATCACGCCCATGATGATGTTGTAAAACCAAAGAATGGCACTAACTAAACATAATCCACCAATCAGTAACAGGGTGAGCCAACCAAGGCCAGCCGTTGCGCCACTTGTAAAGCCAACCGCAACGATCCAAAAAAAGCTCCCAAAAGCAATAATGGTTGGTAACAGTTGACTCCAAAAAGCGCGGGCTGCATCACGAGTAACGTCTCGTTGCCCAGCTGCAACGATCCAAACGATTAGCGGAAAGATAACTGGTAAAAATAAAATGCTGAGGTAACAAAGGGCTGTTAACACTTTATGTGCCATGGTCACCGCCGCCTTTCCTAAATGATTACGTTCATTTTACGCTAGCAGGACGATTGACGCCAAAGTTTTTAATTGACCCAGGTGGAAAAATCGTGACGGCGACTAAACGACGCAATCATTTAGGATTACGTCATGAATCCGCATAAAAAGCGACCGCTTCCTGATTTGTTAGGAAACGGTCGCTTCAAATTGAGCAGAATATGAATGATTAATGTTGGGCAAATAAGTTGGTCAACAAGTCCATGAAATGGGCAAGGTAACGATCCTTATCAACATCAACGGCAACCTTCATGTTAGTCGTTGGGTCATTCAGTCGAGCTGAATCACCAATGGTCCGACCAATATCAGCAGAGTTAGCAGGGTCATCATGAGTGACCTTCATGTTTAAATCAATCAACTTAGCGTAGCTTGAATCGATTGAGATTCCAACAGCCAATGGGTCGTGAATGGCACAACCATTTTTATCAATGTCTAAATCGTAGTAAGCGTCAATGTAGTAGTCGGTAATGTCAGCAAATTTTTCACCGGCAACCGTTCCAAGATCACGCCATTGTTGCGTTTCCTTTTTAGTCAAAAGGGTCCGCAGAGTCACGTCTAACCCAACCATGGTGGAGCGCAATGGTGAGCGGAAGACACGGTCAGCGGCCGCGGGGTCCTGGTTGATGTTGGCCTCTGTAAAGGCCGTTACGTTACCAGGAACAGTCAAGGCACCACCCATGAAGGTCATGTTACCAATCAGGTTAGCGATGGTTGGATCCTTTTGAATTGCGGCATCAATGTTTGTTTGTGGGCCGGTTGGCACCAAAATCAAATCATCGCCGTATTCATGTGCAGCATCGATGATGAAATCGATCCCTGAATTTGCTTCAACTGGGCGACTTGCTGCAGGAATTTCAACTTCCCCAATCCCGTTGACCCCATGGATCTTTTGACTGATTTCCATAACGTCAAAGTGATCTGTTGTGCTGGAATGTGCGTCACCTAGGAAAACGGGAACGTCTGTTGCACCCAATAGGGCTAACAAGTTGAGCGAATTCTCCGCTGACTTGTCTACCAAAACGTTACCATATGATGAAACGATCCCAATTAAATCAACTTCTGGTGAAGCAACTGCATAGGCGATGGCGAGTGCGTCATCCACCCCAGTGTCTAAATCCAGAATCATTTTCTTTGTTGCCATTTTATAACCCCCACAAATGTCAGATTAAAAGCTGTAAACTGTCCGATTACTTCCCTCATAATAGACGAATGTAAGCCCTTTCTCAAGTGAAATGGCTAATTTCTCATGTCATTGTTAATTAAATAGATTAAATAATGCTTAGATGACCGAAGACTGGTGATAAAACATCGGTCGAGTTAGTCAAAGGGCTTGACCATGCGGTTGTTTAAAAGGATAATAATTAAAATTGTAGTTCATTATAATGTGTATTATAGTTTTTAATGGCAAATAATCACCGAGGATTTAGGGTAGTGAGAGATGAATGATGAAAAGAAGCAGGCACCATCCGAACTAAACGTCAATGAGGTTGTTGAACTGTTACAGCGCGGGTATTTGGGCAGCTTTCGAATTATTGAAAAGGTCCTAACAACACTGCCGATGAAATATGGCACAAACTGGGCAAGTTTGTGCATGCTCAATCAACTAGCGGAAGACCCAAATGTGTCCGTTAACCAGTTGGCGGAGCTCAATCACATAAGTACCGGGGCGGTTTCATTACGAACCCGGGATTTACTGAGTCAGGGATTAATTGAGATTCAGATCGATAAGGATGATCGCCGGCGCCGGCATCTTTCCATTACTGAGGCCGGGCGGGCGTTACAAGAAAACCAGGTCAAAGAGGCGCGGCTAACTGCGGAATTGTTACTTCAGCAGGTCAGTTACGACGATGTTATGAGGATGCAGGCTTGTTTTGACGATTTATCGGTAATTTTGGATGGGCGGCTTGAAGCGTGGAACCAGTCATCACTTGCCTCAGACGAACGCTAGTGTGAAATTTTTGGTGTTCTGATTGGGGAACCGCAATGTTTCCGCCAAACGTGGCATAATAAACACCATTAACAACAAGTGAGGATCAGTCTCATGTGGACGGTAATTTTAAGTTTACTGGTATTATTTTATTTTATTCAGGGACAATTTGCTTTTGAACGTCCAACACGATTACGATATTGGGTGCTCCCCATTTTTGCGCTGGTGATGTTCAGTCAAACGTTTAAGGTCACGGCGGCTAACGTCTGGATTGCTGTTGCAATGGTTGGTCTTGGTATTATTATCGGGATCTTGCAGGGACGTTACGCAACCATCCGGCCCCTTCTCGGTGCGAGTGGTGAAGCACGCGTTGAGGTGAAGGGCGGCTGGTTGTACCTTGCTGGCTGGGCTGTTATGCTCATCGTTCAGTTAGGGATGGAAGTCATTTTTGCACACCATGCCCTCACCGTGAAGGAGGTTTCAAACGAAGCCTTTCAAAGCGTGATTGACGAGTTGTTTCCAATCCGGCGACTCCAAGGGAGTGGTTGGTGGGTGCTGTGGGCGTTAACGGCTGGTTCAGGACTAGCGTATACATTAACGTTAATGCACCGTTCAGAAGGCTTTCGTGCAACCATCAAACGTCATGCTCATCGCAATGATCGGCGGGCAGAACGGAGGCACCATCAGTGATCCGAGTGATGATTACAGCCGGTGGAGCGTTTTTAGCGACCAACATGGACGATCTCTTGTTGTTAATTATGTTTGCCGGGTCAGCGAAAACAAAACGCCAGTGGCGTGCTGTTATATGGGGGCAACTGTCAGGAATCGTTACGCTAATTGCCGTAAGTTGGCTCCTGAGCTTTGGACTGATGAAGTTTGCCCCGTCATGGATCAGTCTTCTGGGGATCATTCCAATTGCGGTTGGGGTGCTCGATTTGTGGCATGAACGTCACGGGTGGGCAGAGGCGCCCGAATTGAAGCAGGCCAAGGTTCGAGCCGTTTCCGTTCCGTTAGTATGGAGTGTGACGGTTGGGGATGGTGGCGATAATCTGAGTGTCTACATTCCGCTATTCGCGAAGCAAACGGCAGCGGACATGACAATGACAATTGCAATCTTTTTCATGTTAACCATCGCCTGGCTCTGGCTGGGCCGCCGCTTAGCACAAACGAAGGTGGCCGTTGTAATTGTGGAGCGCTTTAGCACGTGGCTGATGCCAGCCCTGTTAATTCTGGTTGGGAGCGTCATTTTATGGCACGGATTTATCCACTAGCCTAATTAAATTAATCTAAAACACCCCGTGTCCTTAGATCGTTCGCTAAGGACACGGGGTGTTTTGGTTGGGGCACAGGGGCACCCGTTATTTTGCTTCAGGAGTTGTTACGAACACATTGTTGGCAGCTTTAAAACTAACGTCAACATGGTCGCCTGCATCAGTGGTTAAGGTGATTGGGCCTTCAAAAGGTGCGTGCGCCGAAACGGTGTACGTTTGGCCAACCACGAAGTTCAGGCTTTCTAAGTATTCTAACAGGTCGTGGTTATCGACAAAACGGGACAGCGCGATCACAGTGTTATCGGTCACGTCAGCTAACGCTAAGCGACTGCCCTCAACGTAGTGGCCAGCTTGATCTGGAATGGCCCCACCATGGGGACAATGGTCAGGATGGTCCAAAAAATCATCCATGGCGTCAATCATGTGATCACTGGAGCTGTGTTCCAATTGTTCCGCTTCCTGGTGAACCGTGGCGAGTGTATAGCCAAGCTTTTCGAAAAGGAAGCACTCCCATAACCGGTGCTTACGAACCAATTCTTCTGCTGCGGCCCGACCTGAATCTGTGAGTGAAATGCCAGCGTAGGGCGTATGAGCGACTAGCCGTTCTTCGACCAATTTATTGATCATTTCTGTCACAGAAGCAGCTGCAATGTTGAGACTCAACGACAGCTGCTTGTTTGAAACTTTTCCAGAAACGCCACCTAACTCAAAGATCATCTTTAGGTAGTCTTCCTTCATAGGGGTCATTATTTTCCACCTGTCATTATAAAATTTGTGTCACATCATTTATAGTCCATTTAGGTGGAAAAGACAACTGACGGTTACCTAAATCACTGGTCAAGCACCGATTGGGTGAGTTGGCAGGTAAGGGCGTCACCAAAGCGTTTGATCCCACTGGTGATTTCTGCTGGTGTAACACCAGAAAAGTTAAGGCGCAGGGTATTGGTCACGTTTTGGTGGGCGTAAAAGACCTGGCCCGGAACAAAACTGACGTGGGCCGTTGCTGAAATTTCCGTTAGAAGCGCCGTTGTGTCCAGATCATCTGGGCAGGTTAACCAGATAAAGAACCCGCCAGCAGGGGTTGTGTAATGGACAGTTTCCGGCATAAACCGGGTTAGTGCGGCAATCATGGCGTCACGGCGTTGCTGATAGACAGGGATTAGCGTTGCGATGTGCTCATCTAAAAGACCGTGGTCAAGGTAGTTTGTGATGGCCTGAAGCATGATTGCTGGCGATTCAAGGTCGCTGGTTTCCTTTAACTGCCGGAGTTTTTGAATAATGGCGGTCCCTGCGATAATCCAGCCAGTCCGAAGCCCGGGCATCAAAATTTTTGAAAAACTACTAATGAAAATGACACGATCATGGGTGTCAAAAGCTTTAATGGCGGGAAGCTGATGCCCCGTATACCGGAGGTCACGATAAGGCGTATCTTCGACAATGTACACATCATAGTGCTCAGCTAGTGCCACTAGGCGTTTCCGATTTTCGGTCGGCATGGTGACTCCAGTTGGGTTATGAAAGTCTGGAACTGTATACACAAGTTTGATGTTGGGATGTTGTTTTAGGGTGGCTTCAAGGGCATCAAGGTCCATGCCGTCACGTGTCATTGGAACATCGTGATAACGTGGCGCATATTGGTCAAATGAGGCCAACGCCCCCACATAGGTTGGCGCTTCGACCGCGAGCTCATCACCCGGGTTTAGGAACAGCCGAGCAACAAGATCAATGGCTTGTTGGCCACCCTGGGTGAGTAAAACATTTGCTGCGGTGGCCGGAATTGTCGCCGTTTGTTGGGCACGATCGGCAAGTAATTCACGTAAATGGAAAGGGCCGTCGACTGCTTGGTACTCAAAGAGGTGGGCGCCGTGGTGATCGATGACTTGGGTAAACGCTTGTTTCATCGTGACGGTGGGAAATAATGCAGGGTTCGGGTTCCCAGCGGAAAAGCAAACGCCATTTTGTCCAAGGTCATTGGCGAATAGTTGACCAAGGCGGTTTTCATTGCTGATACTGACGCGATCCGAAAAAATTGTTTTTGTCATGTTAAGGCCCCTTTCGTTATGCCCCAGTATAGGGGGCGGGGTTGGGAAAATAAAACGCAACTTTTTCATAATGATGATGAAAAATCTTCATTATCGAATTAACGTGAGGAAAATTACTTAAGCAGGGGCAAATAATTGAAAATAATTGATTACAAGTGTAAACTTAAAAACAAAAGCGACACTAAATCAAGGAGGCGGCGTGACGATGGAAGCAACGGTTAAACTGGAGATTAGCGATGCAGAGTGGGAAGTAATGCGGGTCGTTTGGACGCTTGGCCAGGTGACCAGCCATCAGGTGACCACCATTTTAGCGGATAAAATGGGCTGGAAAGCCGCGACAAGCAAGACCCTCCTAGGACGGTTGGTGAAAAAAGGGGCGCTGGCAACGGCAAAGGAAGCAAACGCCTTTGTTTACACGCCATTAGTTGCAGAACAAGACGCCATGAACGCCGCAACGCATGCGTTGTTTGGTCATCTCTGCGAAATGAAGGCCGGGGCGACGCTTGCAACCTTAGTTAACGATTTGACGCTTAGTCGAACGGACATTGCTCAGTTACAACAAGTATTGGCTGAAAAAGCAATTGACGCACCAGCCGTTGTTCCCTGCAACTGCGTTCCGATCCAGTTAACCGATGGGGAACACGGTTGCACCCCCACCGCAGTTAATAACGATTAAAACAGAATGTTAATGGCCACCACCATGATGTGGGTGGCCATTTTTATTGGGAAGCGCGTTTAATACTTGACGAATTTCGATTACAAATGTAAACTTTAGTCGTTGATTACAAACGTAAACGAAAAAGCACGTTGAGGGGGCACAATCATGAACAATATGTCGATGGACCATGAGATGGATCATGGATCAATGGAGATGGCCGATGATGGCATGATGCACATGGGCAATCTTAAACGGAAGTTTTGGGTTTCCGTGATTTTAACGATTCCAATTATTTTGTTAACGCCAATGATGGGGGTTCACTTACCCCTTCAGGTGACGTTTCCTGGGTCCGATTGGGTGGCAGCACTGATTGGAACAGTTTTGTTTTTCTACGGCGGCTCACCGTTTTTCTTTGGTGGGTTTGCTGAACTAAAAGCAAGAAAACCCGCCATGATGGCATTGATTACAATGGGGATCTCTGTCGCTTACATTTACAGTTTGTATGCGGTGGTTGCAAATAACATCTTTCACGCGCAACCAATGGTCACAAACTTTTTCTGGGAGTTGGCAACGCTGATCGATATCATGTTGCTGGGACACCGGATTGAAATGAATGCCGTGATGAACGCGAGTTCTGCGGTTGATTCGTTAGCCAAGTTGTTGCCTAACGTTGCTCACAAGGTGGTTGATGGTCATGTGCAAGACGTCGCTATTAGCGATCTGGCCGAGGGTGATCACGTTTCCGTTCGTGCAGGCGAACAGGTTCCGGCAGACGGCACATTGGTCAGCGGGACAACAAGCGTTAATGAAGCCATGGTGACTGGTGAAGCAAAACGGGTGGAAAAGACGGTCGACGCAACGGTGATCGGTGGTTCAGTGAATGGTGACGGGACGTTTGAAATGGTCGTCACCGGAACTGGTGATTCTGGGTACTTAGCGCAAGTTATGAATCTTGTGAACAGCGCCCAGGCATCAAAATCGGCTCAAGAAAACATGGCCGATCGGGTGGCCGGAACGTTATTCTATGCAGCCCTGACGGTGGCCATCGTGGCGTTTGGTGTCTGGCTGCTTGTTGGTAATTTGCCACTAGCCCTGTCTGTCGCCGTGACGGTTCTGGTTATTGCTTGTCCTCATGCCCTGGGGTTGGCCATTCCGTTGGTTGTCTCAAGAAGTACGTCCATTGCGGCCCGTCATGGTTTGTTAATTAGGAACCGGAACGCATTGGAGCGGGTCAACGACATGAAGTATGCGTTGATGGATAAAACGGGGACCCTGACAGAAGGTAATTTTGAAGTGCATGCACTGGGAAGTTATCAAGCGGACGTTACGGAAGACACAGTGTTAGCCCAATTAGCTGGTCTGGAAAGTGGGTCTAGTCATCCATTGGCAGTCGGCATTAAGAATGCTGCGAAAGCGCGAAGCGTGACCCCGGTTTCAGCAACAGACATTAGTCAGATCACGGGTGCCGGTGTGCAAGGAATGGTGGCTGGTCATAAGTTGCAAATTGTATCAGCCCATTACCTGACAGAACGTGGGTATGCGCTGGATCAACAGCAGTTTGATGAGCTGGCCAGTGCAGGTAACTCCGTTAGTTATTTGTTAACGGATGGCACGTTAACGGGATACGTTGCTCAAGGTGATGAAATTAAGGCCGATGCAAAGCAAATGGTGACAGCGTTGAAGCAACAACACATTACCCCTGTGATGTTAACGGGTGATAACGAACAAACAGCGCAGGTGGTTGCAGAACAATTGGGCATTACGGAAGTTCACGCGCAGCTATTACCGCAGGACAAGGAAACGCTAGTTCGTAAGTATCAACAAGATGGTGCGGTAATGATGATTGGTGACGGTGTGAACGACGCGCCAAGTTTGGCCCGGGCAGACGTCGGTATCGCCATCGGCTCCGGAACGGATGTTGCGATGGATTCAGCGGATGTTGTGCTGGTTCGTAGTGACCCCAATGATGTGATTGAATTTCTGGATCTCGCCCGGAAGACAACGAGAAAGATGACCGAAAACTTGTGGTGGGGCGCTGGGTATAACCTGTTTGCCATTCCGCTGGCGGCCGGCATCTTGGCCCCAATTGGGTTCTTATTAGATCCAATGGTGGGTGCCATCTTGATGTCACTGAGTACGGTGATCGTCGCCATTAACGCAATGACGTTATCCGTCAAAAACGGGTAATCAAAAGTGAATGACGAGTAAAAATGGCGGTTCTCAAAATGGGAACCGCCATTTTTGTTAGCATTGAGCTAATTTGTAAATTGAGGGTCGCAAGGTTTATGAAAACCGAGTAAACTTTGGTGAAGAACGCACGGGGAGGAACGGAGAATGATTTTTGAAAAGTATCATCCCATCATGACCGCACACTATGTGTTGGACTGGCTGACAACGTATAAGGTGAAAGATGTCTTTGCGTTGCGTCATGATATGACGGTCGCTTCGTTAAGCGGGCGGACCGTTGATGAGACGCTAACAGAGACGGCAACCTACGTTAACCAGATGATGAGCCGCGTCATGAGCAATCAAGCCCTAGTGTGGGGAATTGGTGATCAGCGGACACAGGCCTACCTTGGCACGGTCATGTTGACGGATTTTAAAACCGAGCAGTCGCAAGCAACGATCAGCATTGAGGTAGTGGCAAACGAAGAGCAACAAGTGATCAGCCGTGAGGTGTTACTGCACACGCTGGCGTTTTCACGTGAAGAACTGGGATTGACCGTGTTAACGGCGGATGTTCCGTTACAAAACACCTTAGCACAGACACTGTTTGAGGCAGCTGGGTTCACAGCATTTCCGTCCACGCGTGGGGTGCTAGAGCGGCATTACGAACGCGATTTATCGGTGCCGATAGCATAATGGTTACCAAATGACGCCAAAAGCGCTACAATGAAATTAACGAGTGGTTTGGTGAAGTCAGTAGCTCGAGACTGCCCGCTTTTTTTCCATCTTAAAAGAGGCGATAATCATGGCTAAATTGAGTAAGGAAGAACGGAAGGCTTTGATCGAAAAAGCTGAAGAAGACCGTGCTAAGAATCCCCAACCTGCATCAAAGGTTTCTGGATTTGCAACGATCGATGCAGATGCAAAGAAATTGTCTGGTGAAAACTAGACAATTTGTTGGTGGCTTACATAGGTAAGTGAACCAAATTAAAAAGACAGCGACTGTGACCTTTACCCCGAAAGTTGAAACAAACTTTCGGGGTTTTCTTATGACTAAAATTTCTATTGAAACTAAAA
>NZ_BQXN01000010.1:70164-70499 GCF_045862745.1 Furfurilactobacillus entadae
CAGCGACCTTGACCGTTACCCCGAAAGTTGAAACAAACTTTCGGGGTTTTCGTATGACTAAAATTTCTATTGAAACTAAAATCATTGCTGTTGAAGCGTATCTAACAGTAACGGATTCAAAACTTGCTGTTCGAAACAGATATCATATTGCCGGACAGCTATTCAGTGTCTTAGTTGCTATCTATGAAGAATATGGCCGCCAAGGATTGCTCAATCCACCTAAAGTTACTGGTAAGTTCCGTGTTGATCTTGTAAAGTGGAAACAACAAAATCACGCATCAATAACGGCGACCTGTGGTCACTTTGGCTTCGCTTCAGTGGAGGCTATTGTGCGC